>NZ_QAIW01000190.1:12239-22812 GCF_003061285.1 Stenotrophomonas sp. HMWF003
GTGTGACGTTGTCGTCCGCGGGCGTTCTCAGCGGCACGCCCACGGCGGGCGGCTCGTTCAACTGGACCGTCACGGCCACCGATGCCGGCAGCATGACGGGCGCGCGTGCCTACACCATGACGATCAGTGCGCCCACCATCGACATCGCGCCAACTGCGCTCCCCGATCCCACCCAGGGCGCGGCCTACAGCGCGGCGCTGACGGCCAGTGGTGGCACGGCGCCCTATACCTTCAGCGTCGTCGCGGGTGCATTGCCCGTTGGCGTGACCCTCAACAGTAACGGCACGGTGTCCGGCACGCCGTCCAATGCAGGTCCGTACGCGTTCACCGTGCAGGCCACCGACAGCAGCACCGGCGTCGGCCCCTTCAACGGCACCCGGTCCTACAGCGGCACCGTGCAGCCCGGCATTCCGGTGCTCAACCCGGCGACCCTGCCCAACGGGGCGATCGGTGCGGCGTACACGGCGGCCTTGTCGGTAACCCAGGGCGCGGGTGCACCGTACACCTTCACCCTGGTATCGGGCGCGCTGCCCACGGGCCTCACCCTGAGCAGCGGTGGCGTGATTTCCGGTACGCCCAACACGGCCGGTTCGTTCACCGCCGTGGTGCAGGTCACCGATGCGGCAGCGCAGAACGGGCAGCGCAGTTACACCATCAGCATCGGCGCGCCGACCCTGACCCTGTCGCCGGCGGCCGGTACGCTCAATGCCACCTATGCAGCCGCCTACAGCCAGGCGTTCAGCGCAGGCGGTGGCGTCGCGCCTTACACGTATGCCGTAACGGCCGGTACGTTGCCCACCGGGATGTCGCTGGCGGCGGCCACCGGTGCGTTGTCGGGCACGCCCACCCAGACCGGTTCGTTCGCGGTCACGGTGACCGCGACCGATAGCAGTAATGGCACGGGTGCACCCTTCAGCATCAGCCAGAACTACAGCGTGGTCGTCGCGTCGCCCACCATCGCCGTTGGGCCGACGACGGTGCCCGGCGGCACCGTGGCCATTCCGTACTCGCAGACCTTGTCCGCCACTGGCGGCATCGCCCCGTATACGTTCGCGATCAGCGCCGGCGCACTGCCGGCCGGCGTGAGTCTGTCGGGCGCGGGTGTGCTGTCGGGCACGCCGACGGCCAGCGGCACGTTCAACGCCACCGTTACCGCCACCGATGCCAACGGCCAGACCGGCGCACGGGCGTACTCCGTGCAGGTAACTGCGCCCACCATCGTCGTGGCCCCGGTAACGCTGCCTTCGCCAGCGCAGGGCCTGGCCTACAGCGCCACCTTCAGTGCAAGTGGCGGCGTGGCGCCGTACAGCTTCTCGGTCACCGGTGCGTTGCCGCCGGGTCTGTCGCTGACCACCGGCGGCGTGCTGTCCGGGACGCCGACCGCATCGGGCACCAGCACGTTCACCGTGCTGGCCACCGACAGCTCGGGTGGGGCAGGGCCGCATACCGGCGCGCAGAGCTACACGCTGAGTACGTCGGCCGGTCCGTCCATCGACCAGACCAGCGTGCCGGCCGCCACGGTGGGCAGCGCATACAGCACCGCGCTCTCCGCCACGGGCGGCACCGCGCCGTACAGTTTCGCCCTGGTCTCCGGTACGCTGCCCGCTGGCATCGTGTTGAGCAGCGGCGGCGCCTTCAGCGGTACGCCGACCCATGCCGGCAGCTTCGCCATCACCGTGCGCGTCACCGACAGCAATGGCGTCACCAACCAGCAGGGCCTGGTGCTCGTGACTGGCGCGCCGACGCTGGCACTGACCCCGGCCGCGGGCAGCCTGCAGGCCGACTACGCGGTGGCCTACTCGACGACCTTCGCCGGCAGCGGCGGCACCGCGCCGTACACCTACACCGCCACCGGTGCGTTGCCTGCCGGCATCAGCCTCAATGCAGCAACCGGTTTGTTGTCCGGCACCGCCACGCAGAGCGGCAGCTTCCCGATTGCAGTGACCGTGACCGATTCCTCCACCGGTGCGGGCGCACCGTTCCAGCGGGTGCAGAACTACACGCTGGAGGTGGCCGCGCCCACCATGGTAGTGACCCCGGGCAGCCTGCCCAACGCGGTGGTGGGAGCGGCCTACACGCAGGCGCTGACCGCCAGCGGTGCGGTGGCGCCGTACACCTACACGCTGCAGGGCGGCAGCCTGCCTGCAGGGTTACAGCTGGATGCAGCCAGTGGCGTGATATCCGGTACGCCAGTGAGCGCCGGCAGCAGCACGCTGACCGTGCGCGTCACCGATGCCAACGGGCAGTCGGTGGACAAGGCGTACACCCTGACCGTGGACCCGGCGCAGATCGTGATCGATCCGGCGGTGCTGGCCGCGCCGCAGGTGGGCCAGGCCTACCGGCATGCGTTCAGCGCCACCCGTGGCAACGGCAGCTACACCTGGAGCGTGACCAGTGGCAGCCTGCCGGCCGGGTTGGCGTTGGCGGCCGACGGTGTGCTCAGCGGTACGCCCACCAGCATCGGCACCAGCACCTTCGTGCTCAGTGCCAGTGATGGGCAGAACTATCCCGGCACCCGCAGCATCACCCTGACCGTCAGCCAGGCGCAGGCCGTGGCGGCGGCGCAGACGGTGACCGTGCTGGCCGGCCAGACCGTCACCTTCGATGCCACCACCGGCGCCAGCGGCGGGCCGTTCGACACCGCCGCGATTGCGGCTGCACCGGCCACCGGCAGTGCCAGCGTCGCCGGCCTGCAGATCAGCTACACGGCGCCGTTGGAGGCCAGTGGCACGGTTGGGTTCACCTACACGCTGGCCAACAGCAGCGGTGTGTCGGCGCCGGCGCAGGTGACGGTTACCGTCAATCCGCAGCCGATCGCCGCTGCACTCACGGCCAGTGGCCTGGCGGGCACCACCATCAGCGTGGAGCTCACCGAGGGCGCGCGCGGTGGCCCGTTCACCGCAGCCAACGTGGTGTCGGTGATGCCGGCCAACGCGGGCACGGCCACGGTGAAGGCAAGCGATGTCGGCTACCGGCTGGAGTTTGCCGCGGCCGGCGGATATGCCGGCGTGGCGCAGCTGGTGTACACGCTCAGCAACGCCTATGCGACCTCCGCACCGGCCACGCTGGCGGTGACCATCACCGCTCGCCCAGACCCGACCAAGGACGCCGAAGTGATGGGCATCCTGGATGCGCAGGCCGACGCCACCCGGCGCATGGCCAGCGGCCAGATCAACAACTTCCAGCGTCGTCTGGAAAGCCTGCATCGGGGCAGTGGCGATGGCTTCAGCAACGGCATCAGCCTGTCGTCGGCTTCGTCGGGACGGGCAGGGCAGCGCGGCAGCCTGTCGGCGGTGGACCAGAGCCTGGCCGATTCCCTGCGCATGAACCTGATCGAGCCTGCGGCAGATCCTGCCGATGCCACAGCAGGCGATGCAACCGGCGGCAATGGCGGCCTGCCCGGCGGCATTGCGGTATGGACCGGGGGCGCGCTCAGCTTCGGCAATGGCAACAACCGCAACGGCCGCAGCTCGGCGGACTTCACCACGTCGGGCCTGAGCATGGGTGCAGACAGGCGCATCAGTGACGGGTTGGCGCTTGGCGCTGGCGTGGGCTATGGCCACGACAGCTCCGATGTCGGCAACAAGGGCAGCCACAGCAGCGTGGACAGCTACAGCGTGGCGACGTATGCCAGCTGGCGGCCGAGCCGCAACACCTACCTCGATGGCCTGGTGGGGTACCAGTGGTTGTCGCTGGATGCGCGGCGCTTTGTCACTGGCAACGGCAACACGGTGCAGGGCAGCCGCGATGGACGCCAGCTGTTTGCCTCGCTGGCACTGGGCTACGAACATCGCAGCGAAACCCTGCTGCTGTCGCCCTATGCCCGGCTGGACGTGGCCGACGCCACGCTGGACGGCTACACCGAGCAGGGCCGGGTGGGCGACACGCTCACCTATGACGAGCAGAAGCTGCGCACCAGCACCGGCAACCTCGGCCTGCGCAGCGAGTACCTGATCAAGACCGACCACGGCAGCTGGCTGCCCGGCGCACGCATCGAGTTCCAGCGTGATTTCCAGGGCAGCAATGCCGCCACCCTGCGCTACAGCGACCTGTTGTCCGGCCCGGCCTACTCGGCGTCGCTGCGCGACCAGTCGCGCAGCCGTACGCTGCTCGGCATCGGGGCGCCGTTCCAGTCCACCTCCGGCTGGTTGTTCCGGTTCGAGTACCAGTTCATGTTCGACAGCCAGGCAGGCGACGTGCAGTCGATCCTGATCGGCGCAGAGAAGAAGTTCCTGCCGTAACCCAACGCGCGCTGCCGTCCTGACGGCAGCGCGCAGCGGCGTGGTTCGTGATCGGTTGCGCTGTGCGCCGCCCATGTTTCTGACATAGTGATGGCGTGTGCGTGCGACACGGCGGATTGATGCTGCATCCTCAGGAATTGTCTTCTTCCCAGATTGGCGTGGCGTTGTCGCAGGCATGGGGCGTGCACGCCAACGTGGTGGTGCAACGGCCGACCGGTGCCGATGCGGGCGCCACGGTGTACCAGGTGATCGCAGGCGATGGCGCGCGCTGGTGGTTGAAGTGCCGGCGCTATGCCGTCGATGACACCGTGTGGAAAGTGCTGCAGTACCTGCGCAACCAGCGCGGTCTGGCCGAGATCGCTGCGCCGCAGCCCACGCGCGAGGGCGCGCCGGCCCTGCGCCTGGACGGCCTGCAATGGACGCTGTTTGCCTACGTCGAAGGCCAATCCGGATTCGAGTCGGCGCTGTCGCAGGCGCAGTGGCGGCGGTTGGGCGCGGTGCTGCGGCAGGTACACGACACGCCGTTGCCGGATGACCTCCGCGCCGGGCTGGCGCAGCCGGATTTCGATGACGATACGGCGGTGGAGCGCGTAGGCGCATGGCTGCATCGCAATGATGCGCGCTGGCCCGTGCGCGATGACCTCGCCGCACAGTTCCTGCGCGCCTGGCAGCAGCATCGGCCACGTATTGGGGAGGTCTGGCAGCGCTGTGCGCAGTTGCGTGAGCGGCTGCAGGGCCGTGCATGGGCGCGGGTGCTGTGTCATGGCGACCTGCACGCCGGCAACCTGCTGCTGCGGGCCGACCACGGGCTGTGCCTGATCGACTGGGACGACATGCTGCTGGCCCCGCGCGAACGCGACCTGATGCTCATCGGTGCGGGTGTGGGCGGGCGCTGGGGGCGCGATGACCCGCCGGGGTTCGCTGAGGGCTACGGCGCCGTGAGCATCGACCGCTACCGCCTGGCCTACTACCGGCATTGGCGCATCCTGCATGACGTGCAGGAGTTCCATGACCTGCTGCTGGAGCCAGGGGCGGCGTCGCGCCCGCCGGCGCAGCGGCGCCAGGCCCTGCGCTACATGGAGGAGCAGTTTGCGCCGGGCAACGTGGTGGACAGCGCGACGCGCAGCTGGGTGGCGGCCACCGGGCTGCCGGGGTAACGCCACCCCATGGGTGGCTATTGTGTGATCGGGATCGTCGGGTGTCAGCCACCCATGGGGTGGCTCTACCGGCGGCTACCGCCCCTGCAATGGCAAGCGGCACGGGGTCGGGCCGTTGGCACATTGAGATGTGGTGGAGCGTGCGCGCGGGCGCGAAACGACGCAACGCGACTATTTGCTACCATTCCATCTTGTACGTTGAATTGCCTGAGAAGGACCTTGGAATGAAGATCGCAGTGGCCGGCACCGGATATGTTGGCCTGTCCAACGCGGTGCTGCTGGCTCAACATCATGAAGTTGTTGCTTTGGATATCGACAGTGCCCGAGTAGAGATGATCAATGCAGCACGGGCACCCATTGAAGATCGCGAGATTGAGGAGTTTCTTCAAAGCAAACGCCTGAATCTTGTGGCCACCTTGGATCCCGACCTTGCGTACTCGGGTGCGACGTTTGTGATTGTGGCCACGCCCACTGATTATGATCCAAAGACGAATTACTTTGACACCACTTCTGTTGAGTCGGTGATCAAGGATGTGATGCGGGTGAATCCGCACGCCGTCGTGGTCATCAAATCCACCGTTCCAGTCGGGTGCACCAGTGCACTCCGAGAGAAGTTTGGCACGGAGAACATCCTGTTCTCGCCGGAGTTTCTTCGTGAAGGGCGGGCGCTCTACGACAACCTGCATCCGAGTCGAATCATCGTCGGCGAACAGTCAGAGCGCGCCTCGGTGTTTGCCGGGCTTCTGCTGGAGGGGGCGATTCGAAAGGATGCGCCGGTACTCTTCACCGATGCCACGGAAGCGGAGGCCATCAAGCTTTTCTCCAACACCTACCTTGCAATGCGCGTTGCCTATTTCAACGAGTTGGATACGTACGCAAGCTCTCACGGACTGGACTCTCGGCAGATGATTGCCGGTGTCAGTCTGGATTCCCGTATTGGAAACCACTACAACAACCCTTCATTTGGTTATGGCGGCTACTGCCTTCCAAAGGACACAAAGCAGCTGCTGGCCAACTATGACAAGGTTCCGCAGAATCTGATCCATGCCATCGTGGAGGCCAATCGGACGCGAAAGGACTTTATTGCCGACGAGATCCTGCGTCGCAACCCCAAGGTCGTCGGTATCTACCGACTGGTCATGAAGGCAGGGTCTGACAATTTCCGCGCCTCAGCGGTGCAGGGCGTCATGAAGCGGATCAAGGCAAAGGGGATCGAGGTCATCGTCCATGAACCGGTTCTGACACTGCCCGAGTTCTATCGATCCAAGGTCGTCAACGACTTCGATGCATTCAGTGCGCAGGCTGACATTATCGTTGCCAACCGCATGACGGATGAATTGGCGAAGGTGTCGGACAAGGTTTATACGCGAGATTTGTTCGGCGCGGATTGACTGGTCGGCTTCTCGTGTGATTCCGGCGCGCGGCCAGTTCTTCGATGAAGATCCAGCCGCGCATCCGGTTCAGGTGTTTCATTCGCCGGGTTTCGCTGCGGCGGTAACAGCCTGGGATTTGGCGTGGCGGGCCAGGACCGCTTCGCGGTGGGCGATGTAGGCGTTGGCGCCGAGGATGATGCCGGCACCGATCACGGTCCAGCGGTCCAGGGTTTCGCCAAACAGCAGCCAGCCCAGCACGGCGACCAGGGGCAGCTGCATGAAGCTGATCGGGGTCAGTGCCGAGACCTCGCCCAGGCGCAGCGCCCGCGTCCAGAGCAGCTGGCCCACCGTGCCGAACAGGCCCGTGGCAGCCAGCCACAGCCAGGCCATGCCGGTGGGCCACACCCAGACGAACACGGCGGGAATCAGCGACAGCGGCACCCAGAACACGTAGGTGTAGAGCACCACGGCATCCGCGCTGTCCACGCGGGTGAGCTGCTTGATCTGGATCGCCACCAGCGAACTGAGTACCGCGGCGAGCACGGCCACCAGTGTGCCGGGGGTGAAGCTGGTCGAGCCCGGGCGCACGATGATCAGCACGCCGATGAAGCCGATGATCACCGCCGCCCAGCGTCGCGCGCGCACGGTTTCGCCGAGCCACAGCACCGCGGCGATGGTGACGAACAGCGGCGTGGAGTACGACAGCGAGATGGCCTGCGACATCGGCAGGTGGCCGATCGCCCAGAACGCGCACAGCATCGACGCCAAGCCGATCGTACTGCGCAGCAGGTAGCGCGGCAGCTGCTGGGTCTTCAGTGACGCGCGCCCCGGGCGCAGCAGCATGGGCAGCAACGCCATCAGGCCGAAGGCGTTGCGGAAGAACGCCACTTCCTGGGTGGGCACCGAGCGGGTGGCGTAGCGGATGGCCACCGCCATCAGCCCGAACGCCAGCGTGCTGCCCAGCATCAACAGTGCCGCACGCAGGGGTGTGGGGGCAGGCAGGGCGAGTGGCGGTGTCACCACTGCGCGCCGATCAGGCGCGGCTCCGGTTCGATCGGAACGCCGAACTTTTCCAGCACCGAGGCCGAGATCTGCCGCGCCAGCGCCAGCAGCTGCTCGCCGGTGGCCGTGCCATGGTTGACCAGCACCAGCGCGTGGTCCGGCGACACGCCGGCGTCGCCGTCACGGTAGCCCTTCCAGCCACACGCCTCGATCATCCAGGCTGCCGACAGCTTGCGCCGGGTGTCCTGGTCGGCCGGGTACACCGGCAGGTCGGGGAAATGCTGCAGCAACACGCCCACCTGCTCCAGCGGCAGTACCGGGTTCTTGAAGAAGCTGCCGGCGTTGCCCAGCACGTCCGGGTCGGGCAGCTTGCGGCGGCGGATGTTGATCACGGCGTTGGCCACATCGGCGGCCACCGGCAGTTCCACGCCCATCGCCTGCATCTCTTCGTTGATGCCGGCATAGCCCAGGCGCAGGGCGTGCAGCAGCGGCAGGCGCAGTTCGATCGCGGTGATCAGGTAGCGCTCCGGCGCCTGCTTGAACACGCTGTCGCGGTAGCCGAACTGGCAGGCCTCGGGATCCAGCCGGACCCACGCAGCGGTCTCGCGGTCCCAGGCTTCGACGGCCTGGATGAACTCGTCCACCTGTACGCCGTAGGCGCCGATGTTCTGGATCGGTGCGGCGCCGGCGGTGCCGGGAATCAACGCCAGGTTCTCCAGCCCGGACAGCCCGTTCTGCAGCGACCACATCACCAGCCCATGCCAGCTGACCCCGGCGCCGGCACGGACCACGGTGTGGTCGGCGCGGTGTTCCAGGATCTCGATGCTGCGGTTGGCAAACACCAGGACCGTGCCCTCCACGTTGCCGGCCAGCAGCACGTTGCTGCCACTGCCCAGCACCAGCAGCGGCGCGTCGGCGACCTGCGGCAGCGCCAGTACGTCCGGCAGCAGCGACGGGTCGTGCAGTTCCAGCAACTGGGCCGCGCTTGCGTCCACGTGGAAGGTATTGAGCGCCTTCAGCGACGCGTTTTCAGTCAGGGTCCAGGCAGGCATTGCATTACTCATAGGGGGGCAACCGCACCGCGGCTGGGGGCCTCGCGGCGTCGGCGGATGGCTTCCACGCAGTCCTGCACCAGGGCCGGGCCGCGGAAGATCAGGCCGCTGTAGCACTGCACCAGGGAAGCGCCGGCGGACATCTTGGCCACCGCATCGGCACCGGACTGGATGCCGCCAACGCCGATCAGCGGCATCGACTCGGGCAGGCGTGCACGCAACCGGCGCAGCACCAGGGTGGACTGGCCCAGCAGCGGCGCGCCGGACAGGCCACCGGCCTCCTGCGCGCGCGGGTCGCCGGCCACCGCACTGCGGTCGATCGTGGTGTTGGTGGCGATCACGCCGTCGACCTTCAACTCGCTCAGCACGCGGGCGGCCGCATCGATGTCACGGTCGCTCAGGTCCGGCGCCACCTTGACCAGCATCGGCACGCGCCGACCATGCTTGGCGGCGAGGTGTTCCTGGCTGTCGCGCAGCTGGGAAATCAACTGGCGCAGCGCCGTTTCTTCCTGCAGCTCGCGCAACCCGGCCGTGTTGGGCGAGGAGATGTTGACGGTGATGTAGTCGGCCAGCGGATACACCTTCTGCAGGCAGTGCTGGTAGTCGTCGAATGCCTGCTCGTTGGGCGTGTCCTTGTTCTTGCCGATGTTGATGCCGAGCAGCCCGTGGCGGCGCTTGGCCCGTTCAACATTGCGCACCAGTGCATCCACGCCGAGGTTGTTGAACCCCATGCGGTTGATGATGGCCTGGTGCGCCGGCAGCCTGAACAGCCGCGGTTTCGGATTGCCTTCCTGCGGACGCGGGGTGATGGTGCCGATTTCGACGAAGCCGAACCCCAGCGCCAGCAGGGCATCGATGTGCTCGCCGTTCTTGTCCAGCCCGGCGGCCAGGCCGACCGGATTGGGGAACTCCAGGCCGAAGGCCTTGGTGGGCAGCGGTGCGATACGGCCGGCCAGCAGGGGCGTGGTGCCGGTGCGGTAGGCCATCTCCAGGCCGCTCAGGCCAAGGCCGTGGGCGCGCTCTGCGTCGAAGGCGAACAGGAAGGGGCGGGCAAGCGAGTACATGGCGTTCTATCAGTCCAGCGTGCCGACAAAGGCACGGGTGTGGTATTCAAAGGCAACCTGGCCGTCCACGGCGTGGGCATCGAACAACTGCTGCAGCGCCTCCAGCATCGGCGCATGGCGCGGGTGGCCGGCCTGGGGCGCGTAGGACGAGGACAGCAGGCGGCCGCGCAGGCCATCGAGGTCCATGCGCTGCACGTTCGGGAAGCTGGCCAGGCCGCGCAGGCCCGCACCGAACCAGGCACGCATGGCGTCGTCATCCTGGTAGCGCTCGGCGACCTGGGTGTAATCGGTGCCGAACTCCAGCAGCAGCTGCTCGTAGCCGATCAGGAACGGCGAGGCGTCGAGCAGGCGGGAGTTCCAGAACACCAGCGCCATCCCCCCGGGATGCAGGATGCGCGACCACTCGCGGCGCACCGCGGCGGTATCGAACCAGTGGAAGGCCTGGGCGGCAGCGACCAGGCCAACGCTGTCGTCGGCCAGGGTGGTGGCCTCGGCAGTGCCGTCGACCAGTTTCAGGCGCAGGTAATCGGGGGTCAGCCACTGCTCGGCGGCGGCGCGCATGGCGGCATTGGGCTCCACCGCGATGACCGGGTGGCCGCTGGCGAGGAACAGACGGGTGGAAATACCGGTACCGGCGCCGATATCGGCGACCAGGGTTTCGGTGGGCACGCCGATATCGTGATG
>NZ_QAIW01000191.1:0-2562 GCF_003061285.1 Stenotrophomonas sp. HMWF003
GTACACGGTGGCGCCCTTGACCGCCGATACCGCCAACGTGGCGCTGTATCTGGATGCGCTGGGCCCGGACGTGATGCCGCGCGACGGTCAGCGCGCCGAGCGCGCGCTGGATGCGGCCGTGCTCCTGCTCCAGCAGTCCGGCGCCCGCAGCGGCGACATCCTGCTGCTCACCGATCGTGCCGACGCCGCTGCCGCGAGCGCGGCCGCGGCAGCGCGACGGCAGGGCGTCACGGTGTCGGTGCTCGGCGTGGGCACGCCGAACGGTGCCGCCTATCGAAGCGGTGACGGGCAGATTGCCCAGGCACAGCTGGAAGAAGCCTCCCTGCGCACGGTGGCCAGCGCGGGTGGCGGCCAGTACGCGCGGATGGCCAGCGACGACGGCGATCTGCGCGCACTGGGCGTGCTGACCCCGCGGGCAAGCAGGGAGGATCGCCGCGACGGCAATGGACTGGCGTGGCGCGACGAAGGCTTCTGGTTGCTGCCCCCGCTGATGCTGCTGGGGTTGTGGGCGTTCCGTCGACGCGCCCTGGCCGTGGTGCTGGTGGCCTGCCTGGCCGCCCCGCTGGCGTTGCCCACCCCCGCGCAGGCCGCCGAAGGCACCTGGTGGAGGCGTGCCGACCAGGTGGACCAGCAGGCACTGGGGGCGGGGGTGGAGGCCTACCGCCGGGGCGACTTCAAGGCCGCCCAGGCGCAGTTCGAGGGTATCGACAGCGATGCCGGCTGGTACAACCTAGGCAACGCGCTGGCCCGCCAGGGCCAGTACGACGCTGCGATCGACGCCTACGACAAGGCGCTGCGCAAAACGCCGGGCATGCCCGATGCGGTCGCCAACCGCGCGGCGGTGGACGCCGCACGCAGGCGCAAGCCGCCGTCGGCACCCCCGAAGGACGGCCAGGGCAAGCAACCGCCCACCTCCCCGCCGTCGCAGGGCCAGGGCCAACCGGGCAAGGATGCCGGCCAGCCGCCGAAACAGCCCGGGCAGCAGAACCCCGGCCAGCCGCCGGGCACGCCGGCGCAGGGCAAGGACACGCAGGACGCCGGCAATCCCGAGCCCAATCCCGCCGCGCAGGCCCAGGCCGATGCGGCCCAGCGCCAGCAGATGCAGCAGGCACTGCAGCGGCAGGGCAAGGACGGCAAGGACACCCCGGCGCAGCGGCAGGCCGCGGAAACCCCGCAGCAGCGCGAGCAGCGCCAGGCCGTGGAAGCGTGGATGCGACGGGTGCCGGATGATCCGGGCAGCCTGTTGCGCGCCAAGTTCCAACTCGAAAACGAACGCAGGAAACGGGAAGGACGATGAGCACCGATTCGACCACGCGACGCTGGATGCGCGGCTGCTGTTGGCTGCTGCTGGCGGCGAGCAGCTGGGCGCAGGCGCAGACCCGTGCCTGGCTCGACCGCGCGCAGATCAGCGACGGCGACACGGTCACCCTCAACATCGAGAGTGATGCGGCCGGCGCACCGGACTACACGCCCCTGCGCGCCGATTTCGAGCTCAGCGGGCAGACCAGCAGCCGCCAGATGCAATGGGGCACGGGCGGCACTACCGCGCGCAATCTGTACGCAGTGGCTTTGTCGCCGCGCCGCACCGGCACGCTGCAGATTCCCGCGTTGCAGGTGGGGGCCAACCGCACCGCGCCGCTGCTGCTGCAGGTGGGCGCCAGCACTGCCGCGCCGGCGGCCGTTCCCGGCAATGCGGCGGTGTTCATGGAAACCGAGGTCGACGACCTCACGCCCTACGTCCAGCAGAGCGTGGGCGTGGTGGTGCGGCTGTACTACGCCTCGCAGCTGGTGTCGGGCGAACTGCTGCTGGACACCCCGGCCGGTGCGTCGATGCAGCGGGTGGGCGAGGACCGCAGCCTGGTGCGCGAGGTCAATGGTCGCCGCTACAACCTGGTGGAGCGGCGCTTCCTGCTGATTCCCGAACGCAGCGGCCCGCTGCAGCTGCCGGCGGCCCAGTTCAACGGACGGGCTGCCGGTGGCTTCTTCGATGACATGTTCGGGGGCGACGGACGGCTGCGCGCCACGGCGCCAGCGCGCACGCTGCAGGTGCAGCCGCAGCCGGCCAACGCAGCGCAGCCGTGGCTGCCGCTGCACGACCTGCGCCTGCGGTACACCGCCGCGCCCACCCAGGCGCGTGCCGGGGAAGCGGCCACGGTAGTGGTGGAAGCCGTGGCCCAGGGCGCCACCCGCGCGCAGTTCCCGGAACTGCCGGCGCTGGACGTCGGCCCCGACGCCCAGGTGTTCGCCGAGCCGGCCCAGTTCGATGAGACCTTCAGCGGCAACACGCCGCAGCTCAAGCTGACCCGGCGCTACTCGATCGTGCCGCGCACGCCGGGCACCCTGCGCGTGCGGGGCCCGAGCATGCCGTGGTGGGACGTGAAAGCTGGCGAGGCGCGTACCGCCACCCTGCCGGCGTTGACCCTGCAGGTCGCCGCCGCGGGCGTGGGCGGTGCTGCTCCGTCGGTGCCGGTGGACACCCGGTCGGCGCTGCCGGGCGAGGCCACCGCGGCCACCAACGCGCTGCCGCTGGCAGACCCGGCAACGCCGGCCCGTCCCTGGGGC
>NZ_QAIW01000192.1:0-1575 GCF_003061285.1 Stenotrophomonas sp. HMWF003
GGCTGCCGTCGGCGACCAGTGCGCCCTGGTCCAGAATGGCCAGGCGGTGGCAGCGCTCGGCCTCGTCCATGTAGTGGGTGGACACCAGCAGCGTGGTGCCGGCATCGGCCAGGTCGAACAGCTTCTCCCAGAAATCGCGGCGCGACTCCGGATCCACCGCGCTGGTGGGCTCGTCCAGGAACAGCAGTTCGGGCTGCTGGATCACCGCCCCGGCCAGCGCCAGGCGCTGCTTCTGGCCGCCGCTGAGGGTGCCGGCCAGCTGCTTCTGGCGGTTCTGGAAGTGATACTGCGTCACCAACGTGTCGATGCGCTGGCGCGCGGCAGCGCGCGGGATGTCCTGCACGGCGGCAAGAAACTCCAGGTTCTCGCGGACAGTCAGGTCGTCGAACAGCGAGAAGCGCTGGGTCATGTAGCCGATGCGCCTGCGTAGCGCCTCGGCCTGCTCGGGAATGCGCAGGCCGAGCACCTCGATGTCGCCCTCGCTGGGGGTGAGCAGGCCGCACAGCATGCGGATGGTGGTGGATTTTCCCGAACCGTTTGGACCAAGGAAGCCGTAGACGTTCGCGCGCGGCACGCTGAGATCGACGTGGTCGACGGCCACCAGGTCACCGAAGCGCTTGGTCAGGCCGCGCGCGCGGATGGCCAGTGGCTCCCCACCGGCCCCCGCCGGTTCGGGCAGTACGGCCGCAGCGGGATCGGTCGGCGTCGTCGGGACCATCAGAACGTCACCCGCACCGGCACCCCGGCGGGCAACCGGGCCAACGCGGCGGTGTCCGTACCGACCAGCTCGATTTCGGCCAGGTAGCTCAGCCGCGCCGCGTCCTCACCGGTGAGCGCGTAGTACGGGGTGAACACCGGGTCGCTGCGCACCGCCCGCACCCGACCGGTCAGGGCGCCGTCGCGCCCCTGCAGGTAAACGTGGGCCGCCTGCCCCACCACCACCGACGGGCGCAGCGCCGAGGGCAGGTACACCCGCGCATACGGATGGTCACCCACCAGCAGCACGGCCAGCGGCGCGCCCACCGGCGCCTGGTCCCCCAACCGGTACGGCAGCGCGTCGATCACCCCGGCGCGCGGTGCCACCAGTGCCAGCTTGCCCAGCGTCACCGCCTGTTCGTCCTGCTGGGCCTGCGCGGCCTGCAACGACGCGGCGCCCTGGGCCACCTGTTCGGCGCGGGTGCCGTGCTGCAGCGCCAGCAACGCCTGTTCGGCGGCCTGCACCACGCCCGTTGCATTGCCGGCGGCGGCACGGGCGCGGTCGACGTCGGCCGCCGCCACCAGGCGCTGCCGCCCCAGCGGCTGCAGGCGGGCGTAGTACGCCGATGCGTCCGCGGCCTGTGCGCGCGCGGCGGCCACATTGGCCCGGGCTTGGGCGATGTCTTCCACCCGCGGGCCGTGCTCGAGTTCCTCAAGCGCCTGTCCGGCGCGTTGCGACTGCGCCTGCAATGCGGCCAGCTGCGCGGCGGTGCGGGTGGCGTCCAGTTGCAGCAAGGGGGCGCCAGCGGGTACATGCTGCCCCTCTACCACCGCAACCGCGACGATGGTTTCCGCGGCGGGCGCCGGTACGGTGATGCG
>NZ_QAIW01000192.1:1656-8267 GCF_003061285.1 Stenotrophomonas sp. HMWF003
CGATGGCATCGCAGCGTTCCAGACGGGACCGGATGCTGCCATGCTGCCTCTCCGATCAGCGGCTGCCCGTGAAGGCCTGGGGCGACGCGTACTGCGGCCCCTGAATCGTCCACGATGGGGAAGCTACCTGCCTGCCCAGGGCGGCCCTGGCCCTTTCCCACTGCGCCCGCCCTCAACGCCGCACGTCATATCCCGCTGTATGCGAGCCGACGACGGGTCAGACCATAGGTGTCGTCGAGCAGCGTCTCGATCGCCTGCAAGCCTTCGGCAAGCACGTTCCCGTCCGGACTACCGCATTGCGTCTCCCCTGCACCGTCCCCCGCACCCGCTGGCTTCAACCAGCACGCCAGCTCAAGCCGCTCCTGCCCCTTGCGGTCATAGCGATACACGCGGTACGCGGCGCTGCCGTCCCCCAGCAGCGTCTGTCTGAAGCCCGCACGTCGGCCGGCACCTGCAAGATCTTCGCCAACGGCGCCAGGGCCACCAGAGCCGTAGCGGATCACCTGCTGCACCTTGCCTGCTGCGTCGTAGTCTTCCTGACGCAGCACAAGCTGCGACCGCCACACCCGCTGGACAGGGACATGGCTGCCGGCGGCGAACACTTCCTCCACCCGTACGTCCTTGCCATAGCCGTAACTGCGCACACGCGGGTAGCTGGCCAGGTTCGCAAAGCCATCGCGGGCGGCCGACATCGAAAGATCCGCTTCGGGGAAATCGTAATGCACGCTCGCCTTGGAGCGCCCATCCATCTGTGGCCGCTCCCGATAGATCGGCTGCGCATCGTCGGCGGCGAAATCCGGCGGATACGCGTACAACGATGCAATCCCGCGTCCCGACGCAATCCGTGCCCCAACCGTGTTATCGGCAGCGGCGACGTCCGGCCGGGGCGGCATGAGGAACGTGGCGGTCCCTGTCCAACCCGCGTTGTCATAGCCATCCGGCTGCATCAGCGCCACGGCGCCCCCGTCCGGAAGTGAGGGCGGTCGGGATCGCAACAGGGCCAGGACGGTACCGTCGTCGTTGTACATCACCCGCAGCGAATCCACGTTGTCTTCGCTCAGGTCCGCACACGCCTTGCTGGACTCCCACCGCCCGACGCCGGCCGTGTCGATCGACCATGTCAGGCGTCCATCCTGGTCATACCGTGCGCAGTACAGCAGACCACTCTTGGGCGCCAGCCACGCGACACCGTCGGGTGGCAGCACATCGGGGCTGACGACATCACGCACTTCGACAAGGCGCCCCGCCCGATCATAGTGGTAGAGCCGCACCGCGCCGACGAAGAAATCCTTCGACCAGCGCCTGGCGCCTTCTGCGAAGGGTGTTACGGCATCAACCTGCTTGACGGCACCGTCACCGTGACGCGGTTGCCAGCGCTCCTCCCTGCAGACGCGCCACGTGTCTTCAATGCGTTCCCCATGGATGGCGGTACCGCCTGCGGCACCAAACATGTCAGTCGGCGGATCCTTCTGTGCCTGCGAAACCTCCACGTCGGGCAGCACAGCGCGGTTCTGCGCGTCCGTGCGGAACGGGTCGATACGGGTGTCGAACCCATCGGTGTTGCCCGTCATGAAGATTCCGGTCGCTCCAGAGGATGTCCCTGCTGCTGCAGCATCTCCCGTGCAGGCCGCTGCCAGCGGCGCGCCAAGCATGCCCGCAACGGCGAGCACGCTGGTGACTGTCCGTTGAGACTTCCTTTTACTCGGATCATCCATGACGTTTCTCCGTAGTTTCGTAAACAGCTTCCGTGTGGTTCGCCTGCAACCGCCTGAGCCACGCCGATTCGACGCCCTTACTTGGCAAATATCATCATCAGCAGCACCATCAGCCCCCCCAGAGCTGCCTGCAGCGCGCCAACTGCCGCAGCGGCCATCACGGCAACGATCATGTAGCCGATGTAGAACATCGCGCCCAGCCCGAACAGGTTGAGCCCCAGCGCCAGCATTGCCGAGCGCCAGGCCTGCCGCCGCCGGAACAGACTGACAACGCCCAGCAACAGGCCCGCAAGGAATACGATCAACACGGAGAGCAGTATCACGGCGACGGTAATCACGCGCCGTTCGGTGATGGACTCCCACTCGACGGCCAAGGCGGCGACGGCCAGGCCGATCAAGACCAGCAGGCCGAGGAACGACAAGGCCAGCGCGCTCTTTGTCAGGCGTGAAAGCCGCGCTGACGCGCCGCCGTCACCGATCGGGATGCCCAGACCCTCCTCAGGCGGGACACCTTCGGGCACCTTGGCCGGCACAGTCATCGCGCTTCGCCGTAGCTCAGCTTTTCCACGTCATATCCGTACGTCTTGGCCATGTAGCTGTCGATTGCCGCCAGCCCTTGAACCACCATCTTTCCATCGGGCGTTCCACAGCGATTGGCGACGTTCTTCATGCCGTAGATCAGCGCTTCTTCCCTGCTGCGCTTCGGTGTTGGATCGGGCGTCCACCATGGGAAATGGCGGAGGGGTTTGTTGCTGGGGACATCGTGCTGCCAGCAGACGAAGGTCAGACGCTCCTTGCCTGCTGTGTCGTAGTCGTAGACGCGGTAGCTGGCGTAGCCGGTGGTAGTGGGCGTAACCTTCAGCACGCCACTTTCGGCATAGCCTTTCAGGTCTTCCTCGTAGGCATCCTGCGGTGCGGCACCGTATTGAACTACGCGGATCAGCTTGCCATTGCCGCCGTACATCTCCTGACGATTCAGATCCAGGCTGCGCCACTGCCGCTGGCGCGGCTTTCTGGAACCAGCGTCGAAGACTTCTGACACCGTCATTCCGCTCCGATGAGGAAAGATCCTGACCCTGGGGTAGCTACCGATCGCAGCGAATCCCTTGTCTATCACCGACAAGGGCACCGGTGAACCAGGAAACCGGTACTCAAGCATCGAACCGCCGGCATCGCCACGCGCCGCATACGAGGGCTGCGCGTCTGCTGCCGCGAATTCCAGAAACGTTGTACTGAGGTTGGTCAATTCATCTTTCGCATTGAAATGAAGCTCCACGCGCGCTTGCTCGCCGGACGGAAGCCGTTCGGGCAGCCAGATGGACCCGTAGCCTCCGCCGCCAGGCTTTCGCTGGCTGTCGGAGGCGTCGGCATCGCCCTCTCCGTAGTAGTTCAGCATGGCGCGCAGGGTTCCATTGGCGTTGTAGCGATACCGCTCAAGCGAATGCTCGCCAGCCTTGAGCTGGCCACACGAGAACGCCGGGTCCTTGCTGACGCTAGGCCCCGGCAAGCCTGCAGACTGCACCAACCTGCCATCCTCGTAGCGGAAGCAGTACAGGACGGACCGTGCAACGATCTTCAACGGGTACTTCGGGTTGAGCCTGTTGGCCTCAGGGGACATGTACCTGTCCACCTCAATGAGATTATTGGACCCATCGTAGTAGAAGGCGGTTGCCGAGCTCATGTAGTAGTGCGGCAGCAACTTCACCAGCACGGGATGTCTTTCCTGCGCTGGCGTAGGCATGTACGCAATGGCCGCCACCCTTCCATCACTGTCCCGAAGACGTTCGGGCTTCCCACCAAGACTGTCTCTTACAACAGCGTTCAAGGTTCTACTCTTCCAGGTCTCCACCCGGCAGACCCGCTTACCGCCTCGCCCATCCTCTTCAGTGAATACAACATCCCCTCCCCATTGATCGAACTTTCCGGCCTTAAGCTCTTTCAGCGCGGGAGAAACGGCAGGCGGTGCCAGTCGACCACCTGGCAAAAGTCGGGGAGTGGCGACGCCGACGCCCCGCCCTTGTCCATTACTGAATAGCAGACTTACTCCGGTTGCAGGCGATGCCAGAGGGTCCAGCCTGTCGGTGCATGCAAGCGCGCGACCGCCGGAGCAGAGCGCACCCGCGACTACCAGAAAGGAGAACAAGTAATGCCTATTCTCCATGGGACTCCGCGGGCCCCGCATCCATGCGGCGATGGCTAGACCGATCAAGGCCGGAAGCGCAACAGGACGGCTTCGACGCGACCTTCGTCAGGCACAAGGCCGCACCATAGGCATGTCAGTGCGGCCTTGGAAGCCCGCCTCATACTGTTACAGAACGACGTCCTGCTCATGGACAGGCACACTTATCGCACCTCATCGTAGCTCAGCTTCTCTACATCAAATCCGTAGGTCTTGGCCATGTAGCTGTCGATCGCGGCCAGCCCTTGAACCACCATCTTTCCATCCGGCGTTCCGCAGCGATTGGCGACGTTCTTCATGCCATAGATCAGCGCTTCTTCCTTGCTACGCTTGGGGGTGGGATCCGGCGTCCACCACGGGAAGTGTCGGTAAGGCTTGTTGCTGGGACCGTCGTGTTGCCAGCAGACGAAGACCAGGCTTTCCTTGCCTGACGCGTCGTAGGTATAGACGCGATAGCTGGCATACCCAACGGTGGTGGGGGTGACCTTGAGCATGCCGGCTTCTGCGTAGCGCTTGAGGTCTTCCGGGTAGGCATCGCGCGGGGCCGCGCCGTAATGTACTACCTGCGCCAGCCCCCCTTTGGCGTTGTAGCTCTCCTGGCGGTTCAGGTCCAGCGTGCGCCACTGCCTCTGACGAGGCGCGGAGCGATTGGCATCGAATACCTCCAGGACCTTCAGCCCGCTCCGATGCGAGTAGGTCCGTACACGAGGATAGCGTTTCAGCCCGACGAAACCATCGTCAATGACCTCCAATGGCACAGGCCGGCTAGGAAAGTCGTACTCCAGCCTGGCGGGGCCGCCCTGCGTACGCTCTTCATACAGCGGTTGGACATCAAAGGCGGCGAACGCCATGTTGCCGGTAGTGAGGGTGTACAAGCCCTGGCCAGGGATGAAATTGAACAGTGCATCTTCCCGCGCAGCAGCAGTCCCTGTGCCCTTGAACCACACGTTGCCCTGCCCACGGCCGCTGGCCTGGGCCTCGGGCGGGGCAGTCCCATCGTTGTCCTGAATCGGGCCTGGCGTACGCAGGTTCGCCAACAGCGTGCCGTCAGGGTAGTAGCGGTAGCTCGACATCTCCGCCGTGCCTGGCGCCACCTCGCTGCATTGGAATGCGGGCGATAGACTTACAGGGCCATTAGTACCGCTGGTCATTGTGAGCCGGCCCTTTGTGTCGTAACGCGCACAGAACATCAGCCGGTCGTGGACGACAGCACGCGCGTCATGGTTGGCCGCGACGGTGATGTCCGGGGTTTCGTGCATTCGCGCTTCGACCAACTGGCCGTCCGGCGAGTGGTAAAAGGCGTCGACCCGTGTCATGAAATAGTGCGGCGTCAACTTCCCCAGGATTGGATTGCGCTCCTGTGCTGGCTGCGCACGGTATGCCAGCGCGCGCACCTTGCCAGCGGTGTCGCGACGCAGGCCGGGCCCGCCGCCAGCCTGCGGGCGTTCAAGTGGGCTGTAAGTCCGGCTTTCCCACTGTTCAATGCGGCAAACAACCTTCCCCCCCTTGCCATCGGACTCCAGGTAAATCACCTGGCCCTGGGTGGGGCCAAACGTACCCGCCGGCTTCGTGGCAACTGGCGGCGTCAACTCGGGCGGGCGGACACGGCCATCATCCAGAATCTGTGCCTGGCGCAGCACGACGCGCGCGCCGGCCCCGTCATTGAACATCAGGGTCACCCCGTCCACGGGCGAGGACAACGGTTTGGAGCGGTCGGTACAGGTCGCGGCCGCCGGAAGCGAAGCAGCCCCCATCATGATCGAGATCACCCCCACCACGCCGCGTTTGAGTCTCATGCCTGCTCCGTGCCTGTCTTTGGCGGGGATGTCGATGCCATGCTTGTTCGTTGCTCGTCAAAGCCGCGATGCATCGGCACGGCTGCGATGATCTCGACTGGCACTGCAGCTGCAGGGTCGTCCATGCCATGCCCCCACTCCAGCGGCATCGTGACCCAGAACCCCTTTACCGCCGCTGCACCATCACGCAGGCGGGTAAGCGCCTTGCCGACATTGTGGCGGCCGACCGTTCGCGTTACCTCGCCTTCCATCACACTTGCCACGGCCATATAGTCGATTTGGAGGTCGGAAGGTTGAGCATATAGATATCGCAGGACTTTCTCCCGCTTCTCGTCCATCCCTGCGGTGGCGAATCCCCGGAACACCGCATCATAGGTGCTCATGCTATTGCGTGGCACGTTCTGGAAGACCTCTTCAAATGCAACCGCGTTGGAATCGGCCAGCGTCTGGATCGCCTGCCAGCACGCTCGAGCGGCCGGCTGCTCGATGAACGATACGTCGCCAATGTTCGGGCGGATCGGTGGGTGGAATGCACTACCCGCCGCGTTGGTGTAACCCTGATCCTTGCCTACCCGACCCGGGACAGCCCCGACCTCGATCGATTTCCCCAAGAACTTTTTCCATAGGCGCAGGCGCAATTCGCGAGCGAACGTGCGCGTCCCGACCATCGTGCCGTTGCCCAGATTGCGCACCTTGGTTTCCGTGTCCACGATGACGGCGGCAATCTCGGTATCGCCGGTACCTTCCAGACTGCGGTCATTGCAGTTTGCGCTGCCGATGATCGCTACGGCGTCATCGACGATCAGGAGTTTGGAATGCACATAGCACTGTTCTGTGACCAGGTAGAGTGGCGGTGACGAAGCGCTGCCACCGACCGTGGGAGGAGCGCTTCGATAGTGGTCGTGATTCACATCCTTGAGA
>NZ_QAIW01000193.1:0-5772 GCF_003061285.1 Stenotrophomonas sp. HMWF003
CCACCGACCCAACCCGCAAACAAAGCGGCGCTGCTCTTGAAGTTGACCTTGACCTTGACCTTGACCTTGACCTGGCTCCAGGCCTCCAACCCCAACACAACCACTTTCGACTGCAACGGATGCCGGGGGGCATGGGGTCGCCTATAATCGGGGGCCACACTGTCTGTTGCCTTGCCATGACTGCCGAAACGGCCGCCGAACTTCACACGATCATCGACCTGATCCGCTACGGCACCAGCCGTTTCAATGCCGCAGGCCTCACCTTCGGGCACAGCTACGACAACGCCCTGGACGAGGCTACCCAGCTCGTCCTGCACAGCCTGCACCTCCCGCATGACCTCGGCCCCGCCTACGGCGCCGCCCGCGTCACCACGCCCGAAAAGGCCGAAGTGCTCGCCCTGTTCGAACGTCGCATCAACGAACGCCTCCCCGCCGCCTACCTTACCGGCGAAGCCTGGTTTGCCGGCCTCAGCTTCAAGAGTGACAGCCGCGCCCTGGTCCCGCGCTCGCCCATCGCCGAACTCATCGAAACCGGCTTCGAACCCTGGCTGGCCGGCCGCGACGTCCACCGCGCCCTCGACCTGTGCACCGGCTCGGGCTGCATCGCCATCGCCATCGGCCACTACTACCCCAACTGGGAAGTGGACGGCGTCGACCTCAGCGACGATGCCCTGGCCCTGGCGCATGAAAACAAGGACCGCCTCCAGGCGCATAACGTCACCCTGATCAAGTCCGACCTGTTCACCGGCCTCACCGGCCGCCACTACGACCTCATCGTCACCAACCCGCCCTACGTCACCAACGACGAAACCGATGCCCTGCCGCAGGAATACTCCTACGAGCCGGACATGGGCCTGCGGGCCGGCCCCGACGGCCTCGACCTGGTCCTCAAGATCCTGCGCGATGCCCCGCTGCACCTCAGCGAAGACGGCCTGCTGATCTGCGAAGTAGGCGAGTCCGAACAGCATCTCATCAAGCTCCTGCCCGAAGTCGACTTTGCCTGGATCGAATTCAAGGTCGGCCAGATGGGCATCTTCGCCGTCGAATGCCGTGAGCTGATCGCCCACAGCGCGCGCATCACCGAACTGGCAGCACAGCGACCGTGAGTTCCAACAGCTTCGGCAAATTGCTGACCGTCACCACCTTCGGCGAATCGCATGGTCCGGCGATCGGCTGCGTGATCGATGGCTGCCCGCCGGGGCTGGAAATCAGCGCCGGTGAGTTCGACCACGACCTGCAGCGCCGCGCCACCGGCAAGAGCCGGCATACCTCGGCGCGCCGCGAAGCCGACGACGTCGAGATCCTGTCCGGCGTCTACGAAGGCCGCACCACCGGTACGCCGATTGCCCTGCTGATCCGCAACACCGACCACCGCAGCAAGGATTACACCGCCATCGCCCAGCAGTTCCGCCCGGGCCATGCCGACTACAGCTACTGGCAGAAGTACGGCATCCGCGACCCGCGCGGTGGCGGCCGTTCGTCCGCGCGCGAAACCACCATGCGCGTGGCCGCCGGCGTCATCGCCAAGAAGTGGCTGCAGCAGCGCCATGGCGTAACCGTGCGCGGCTACCTGTCCCAGCTCGGCGCGATCACCCCCACCGGGCATGACTGGTCGGCGGTGGAAGACAACCCGTTCTTCTGGCCGGTTGCCGAGCAGGTGCCCGCGCTGGAAAGCTACATGGACGCGCTGCGCAAGTCCGGCGACTCGGTCGGCGCGCGCGTCAACGTGGTCGCCGACGGCGTCCCGCCCGGCTGGGGCGAGCCCATCTACGGCAAGCTCGACGGTGATCTGGCCGCCGCGCTGATGAGCATCAACGCGGTCAAGGGCGTGGAGATCGGCGACGGCTTCGCCAGCGCCGCCCAGCTGGGCACCGAACACCGCGACCTGATCACCCCGCAGGGCTTCGCCAGCAACCATGCCGGCGGCATCCTCGGCGGCATCTCCACCGGCCAGCAGGTCACCGCCTCGATCGTGCTCAAGCCCACCTCCAGCCTGCGCCTGCCCGGTGCCACGGTGGATGCCGACGGCAACGCGGTCGATGTGATCACCACCGGCCGCCATGACCCGTGCGTCGGCATCCGCGCCACCCCCATCGCCGAGGCGATGATGGCGCTGGTGCTGATGGACCAGGCCCTGCGCCACCGCGCGCAGTGCGGCGACGTCGGCGACATCACCCCGCGCATTCCGGGCACGATCGATGGCTGATCGCCGCCCCAGGGTATGGGTCAGCCAGCCGCTGTTCGACGATGTCGTCGAGCAGCTCGGGCAGCATGTCGACCTGACCATGACCGGCGATGTCACCCGCTATACCCCGCAGATGCTGGCCGAGCAGTTGTCCCGCGTCGAGGGTGCCCTGATCACCCTCAACGAGCGCATCGGCCCGGCCGAGATCGCCAACGCACCACAACTGCGCGCGATCGCCAACGTCGGCGTGGGTTACAACAACCTGGACGTGGACGCGCTCAGCGCGGCCGGCATCCTGGCCAGCAACACCCCGGACGTCCTGACCGAAACCACCGCCGACCTCGGTTTCGCGCTGCTGATGGCCACCGCCCGCCGCATCACCGAGGCCGAGCGCTGGCTGCGTGACGGGCAGTGGGGCCAATGGTCGTTCCAGACCCTGCTCGGCGCGGACATCCACGGCAGCACGCTGGGCATCCTCGGCATGGGCCGCATCGGCCAGGGCATCGCCCGCCGCGGCGCGCTCGGGTTCGGCATGCGCGTGCTGTACCACAACCGCTCGCGCCTGCCCGACGCCACCGAAGCCGAGGTAGGCGCGGAGTACGTCGACCTCGACACGCTGCTGGCCCAGGCCGACCACCTGGTACTGGTGCTGCCCTACAGCGCCTCCTCGCACCACATCATCGACGCCGGCGCGCTGGCGAAGATGAAGCCGACCGCCACCCTGGTGAACATCGCCCGCGGCGGCATCGTCGACGAGGTGGCGCTGGCCGATGCCCTGGCCAACGGCCGCCTTGCCGCCGCCGGCCTGGACGTGTTCGAAGGCGAGCCCACGGTGCGCCCGGAACTGCTGGCCCTGCACAACATCGTGCTGACCCCGCATATCGGCAGCGCCAGCCAGGCCACGCGCCGGGCGATGGTGCAGCTGGCCGTGGACAACCTCATCGCCGCGCTGGGCCTGGGGCCGAACGCCGGCCGCCCGCCGAGCGCGATCAACGCCGACGCTGTGGCCGCCGCGAACACCGGCCGCGCGACCGTGGGCGGCAAAAAAATCGACGACGCAAAACGATAGGGAACCTCCCCGGCCAACAGGCGAGGTTCCCGAACCGGCAGGTACCGACCGTGGGTCGGTACACACCCAAGGCACGGCAGGCACCGATCGTTGGTCGGCACACATTCCCCAAACACGGCACGTACCGGTCACTGATCGGTACAGATCCCCAAAACACGGCAGGTACCGACCGCAGGTCGGCACATCCAACACGAGGTTCCCCCATGAGCAATGCAGATCGTCGTTTCCACGTCGCTGTCGTCGGTGCCACCGGCGCCGTCGGCGAAACCATGTTGTCCATCCTCGCCGAGCGCGACTTCCCGATCGCCTCGCTGAGCCTGCTCGCGTCCTCGCGCTCGGCCGGCGGTGAAATCGACTACCGCGGCGAAAAGATCAAGGTCCAGGACCTGGCCGACTTCGACCCCAAGGGCGTGGACATCGCGCTGTTCTCCGCCGGTGGCAGCGTGTCCAAGGAGTTCGGCCCGAAGTTCGCCGCGGCCGGTGCGGTGGTGATCGACAACTCGTCGGCCTTCCGTTACGACGACGACGTGCCGCTGGTGGTGTCCGAAGTGAACCCGGAGGCGCTGAAGAACCGCCCGCGCGGCATCATCGCCAACCCGAACTGCTCCACCATGCAGATGCTGGTGGCACTGGCGCCGCTGCATCGCCAGTACGGCATCACGCGGATCAACGTGGCCACCTACCAGTCCGTGTCCGGTGGCGGTCGTTCGGCGCTGGAAGAACTGGGCAAGCAGACCGGCCAGCTGCTCAGCTTCCAGCAGATCGACCCGCAGCGGTTCCCGGTGCAGATCGCCTTCAACCTGATCCCGCATATCGACGACTTCCTGGAAAACGGCTTCACCAAGGAAGAGATGAAGCTGGTCTGGGAAACCAAGAAGATCCTCGGCGACGACAGCATCCTGGTGAACCCCACCGCGGTGCGCGTGCCGGTGTTCTACGGCCACTCCGAAGCGGTCACCATCGAAACCCGCGACAAGGTCACCGTGGCGGCCGCGCGTGAACTGCTGTCGCGCTCGCCGGGCGTGGAAGTGGTGGACAAGCATGAGGCCGGCGGCTATCCGACCCCGGTGACCCATGCGTCGGGCAACGATGCGGTGTATGTCGGCCGTATCCGCGAGGATCTGTCGCATCCCAACGGTCTGAACCTGTGGATCGTGTCGGACAACATCCGCAAGGGCGCCGCGCTCAATGCCGTGCAGCTGGCCGAGCTGGTCGCCGCCGAAGGCTGATCGTGCACCGCCGATGGCATGGGGATGCCATCGGCGGCTGCAATTCAACCATCGCCGGTCACGGGGGGAGCCGCTATATTGGCCGCCATGAACAACCGGACCCGGGGCGCCCTGCGCCCGCTCAAGTATGTGTCCACTCTGCTGCTGGCCCTGGCCAGCAGCTCCGCCCTGGCCCTGGGCCTGGGCGATATCCGGGTGCTGTCCAAGCCCGGCCAGCCGCTGCTGGCCGAAATTCCGGTGATCTCGGCCGACCCGGCCGAGCTGCAGAACCTGCGGGTGGCGCTGGCCTCGCCGGGCACGTTTGCCCGGGTCGGGCTGGACGCACCGGCCGGCCTGGTCAGCGAGCTGCAGTTCGAATTGACCCGCAATGCGCAGGGCAGGGCGGTGGTGCGGGTCAGCACCCAGACCCCGGTCACCACCCCGTCGCTGAATTTCCTGATCGAAGCCGACTGGGGCCAGGGGCGCCTGGTCCGTGAATACTCGGCGCTGGTCGATGCACCCAACAGTGCGTTGGCCGTGGCCGAACCGGAGATCGTCGCGCCAGCCGGCGCGATGTCCAATGCCATCGTGCGTGAACCGGCGCCGGCGGCCGCGCCTGCGCCTGCGGCGGAGACCAGGCCGGTACGCACGGCCGCGCAGCCTTCACGCACGGCGCCATCGCGCGGCGCAGCGCCCACACCGGCAAGCACCGCCGGCGGCGTCACCGTGCAACGCGGCCAGACCCTGTCCCAGATCGCGGCCACGGTCGCCCGCGAACAGGGCATCAACCGCAACCAGGCGATGGTCGCGCTGCTGCGCGCCAACCCGGAGGCCTTCATCCGCGGCAACGTCAACCTGCTCAAGCAGGGCGCGGTGCTGCGCAGCCCCACCGATATCCCCGCGCCGATCGACGCCAGCGAAGCGGCCGCGATCGTGCGCGAACACGCCGCACAGTGGCGCCAGTCGCGCGCGGCGATCCCGCAGCCGGCCAGCAGCGGCGTTGCCGCCACGCCGGGCCCGGCCGTCAAGCCGGTGGCTGCGGCTGCGGCCAGCGGCGCACGCCTGGAGATCGCGCCGGCGGTCGCCGCCACCGACACCAATGCAGGCACAACCACCGGCACCGCCGCCGGCAGTGAGGGCGACATGCTGGGCAACGAACAACTGCGTCAGGCCAAGGAAGATGTCGCCACCCGCGACGCCGAGATCCAGGAGCTGCGCGGCCGCGTCGCCGACCTGGAAAAGCTGCAGAAGCAGCAGCAGACGCTGATTGCGATGAAAGACAGCGACCTGGCCGCCGCGCAGCTCCTGGA
>NZ_QAIW01000194.1:0-16427 GCF_003061285.1 Stenotrophomonas sp. HMWF003
CACGGTGGTCGCTCGGTGTGCAGGCCGGACAGTTTAGCGGGTGCGTTTGACCCAGGCGCGCACGGCCAGCGCCACCAGACCAGCGAAGATCAGCCACGACACCACATCGAAGATGCCATCGCCGAGCAACGCGCTGACCAGCCCCAGCAGGCTGGCTGCGGCGATCCAGGCCGGGGCCACGAACGGGCTGCGCGGTGTGGCGGAAGGACGGCTCATTCGGGTGCTCCGGTGCGCGCGGCGCGTTCGAGTTCGGTCACCCGTTGCGCGGTGCTGCCGCGCTTGAACCACAGGTACAGGCCGCTGATGAGCACGCCAATGGTGAGCAGGTCCAGCAGCGCCCACAGGATCTTCAAGGGCAGCTTGCCGTAGTCACCGAAGTGCAGCGGCTGGCTGAGCAGCAGCACGCTCATGTAAAGCGGCAGCTGCGGCTGCGCGGTGAGCGCGCCGGTCTGCGCGTCGATCAGCACCGGGCGGTAGAGGCGCTCGGTGAGTGCGCTGTTGCCCTGCATGAACACGCCATAGTGGTGGTTGCCGCTGTAGCCGGTGCCGGGGAAGCTGACGAAGGCCGGGCGCATGCCCGGTTCCGCAGCGCGCGCGGTGTCCACCGCCGCCTGCAGCGAGGCCAGCGTGGTGGGGCGTGGCTGGCCGGCGTAGCGTGCGGCGAATTCGCCCAGCTGCTCGCCTTGCCACGCCTGTTCGAGCGGCTTGGCGACGGTGTTGATCGCCCCGGTGATACCCACCACCAGCGCCCAGCCCAGGGTGACGACGCCCAGCACGTTGTGCAGGTCCAACCAGGCCAGCCGACGGCTGCGCCCGGTGCGCAGGGTGCCGAACGGCTGCTTGCGCATGAACGGGCCGTAGAGCACCAGGCCGGAGATGATCGCCACGGCGAACAGCAGCCCCATCATGCCCATGAACAGCATGCCGGGCAGGCCCAGGAACAGGTCGGTGTGCAGGCGGTACAGGAAGTACATCACCCCTTCGTTGAACTGCGCGGCCGGCAGCACCTCGCCGCTGATCGCGTGCAGCAGCGCGGTCTGCATCTGCGGCGGTGGGGTGTCGGCGCGTGCACCGGTGTTGACGTACACGGTGGGCGCGTCCGGGTCCCAGCCGACGAACAGCGGCACGTTGCCCGGGTACTGCGCCAGCGCGGTGCGCACCTGTGCGTCCAGATCGCGCGCGGCGGCATCGGTGGCCGGTGCGTCCACGTGCGGCTCGGCCAGGTGGGCGATCTCTTCGCCGAATACCAGCGGCAGGCCGGTCAGGCACAACAGCAGCAGGAACACGGTGCAGACCAGGCTGGTCCACTTGTGCACGAGGAACCAGGCGTTGAGGATGGATCGTTGCATTCGGCTGGCGCAGGGCTGGCAGGGATGCGGGCGATGGTACGTGATGCGGCCGGAGCGGTCAGCGCCGCGCGCGTGCAGCAGGCGGCGACGGTGCGGCGCTGAACAGGTGCTCGGCCATGAAGTCGATGAACACACGCAGGCGCGCGCTGGGCTGCCGCGTGCCCGGCCACAGCAGTGAGAACTGGCCGGGCTGCCGCGGCTGCTCGGGCAGCAGCGCCTGCAGCCGGCCGTCGGCCAGCGCGTCGGCGGCCAGGAAGTCGGGCATCCACGCCACGCCCAGCCCCCCGATCGCGGCGGCGAGCAGGGCTTCCATGTTGTTGCAGGTCATCACCGTGGCCAGCGCGGCGCCGGCATCGCCATCGTGCCCGGGCAGCAACCACGGCTGCAGCTTGCCCGTGGTGGGGTAGCGGAAGCGCACCGCTGGATGCGTCGCCAGCTGCGCCAGCGTGGTCGGTTCTGCGTGCGCGCGCAGGTGCGCCGGCGCGGCGCACAGCACGAAGTGGAACGGTCCCAGGCGGCGCGCCATCAGGCTGGAGTCGGCCAGTTCACCGCTGCGGATCACCACGTCCAGCCCTTCGCTGACCACATCCACCAAGCGGTCGTTGAAGTCCAGCTCCAGCTGCACGTCCGGGTAGCGTTGCCGGAACAGTGGCAACAGCGGCAGCAGAAAGCGGTAGCCGATGGTGGGCAGCCCCACCCGCAGCAGGCCGCGGGGCGACTGCTGGCGCTGGGCCAGGTCGGCTTGTACCTCGGACAGCTCATCCAACGCGCGTCGGCAGCGCTGCAGCAGCAGCTCGCCTTCTTCGGTGAGGTGCACCCGCCGCGTGGTGCGCTGGAACAGGCGCACGCCCAGTTGCTGCTCCAGGCGTGCAATGCGCTTGCCAACCGTGGAAGGCGACAGGCCGAGGCTGCGGGCAGCGCCGACGAAGCTGGCGGTCTCGGCGGTGCGGACGAAGGCGAGCAGGGCGGTCAGCGAATCCATGGGGCGATGATTACGGAACAAACGTCCGTAATCAAATGCCATCGCGGGCGTTTTTGCTGGATAGACGCCGCTGTATCGTCAATTTCCCGTGTTGTCTGGATCCCCCATGTCTTTGTTGTCCCGTGATGACCTGCGCTGCGATCCGCGCTGGGGCGTGCTGGCGGTGTGCCTGGTGGCGCTCGCGCTGCCGTTGTCCTTCTCGGCCGGTGCGGTGGCGGTGCCAGCGTTGGCCGGCCGGTTCCAGGGCGCGCCGAGCGCGCTGGCGTGGGTCACCAACGCCTTCATGCTCAGCTTCGGCAGCCTGTTGCTGGCCGCCGGGGGGCTGGCCGACCGGTTCGGTCGTCGCCGGCTGTTCCTGTGCGGCAGCGCGGGCTTCGTGCTGGCAACGTTGGCGGTGTGCCTGGCGGCGGACCTGCGCGCGCTGGACCTGGCGCGTGGCGTGCAGGGTGTGGCTGCCGCCGCCGCGTTGGCGTCGGGCAGTTCGGCGTTGGCGCAGCGTTTCCAGGGCCATGCGCGTACGCGGGTGTTCGCGTTGATGGGCACGATGTTCGGGGTGGGGCTGGCGCTGGGGCCGCTGCTCGCCGGCCTGCTGCTGCAGACGCTGGGCTGGCGCGCGGTGTTTGCCAGTGGTGGGGTGCTGGCGTTGGCAGGCTGGGCGCTGGCGTTGCGCCACCTGGACGAAAGCCGCGGCCCGCCGGCGCGCCTGGATGCGGCCGGCATGCTCTGCTTCAGCCTGATGCTGGCCGCGCTGACGGTGATGCTGCTGGTACTGGCCGAACACGGCGCGGGGTCGCCGCAGGTGATCGGCGCGGCGCTGGCCACGCTGCTGTTGCTGGTGCTGTTCGTGCGGGTGGAAGCGCGCGCGCGGCCGCCGCTGCTGGATCTGTCCCTGTTCGCGCAGCGCCGCTTCCTCGGCGTGCAGCTGCTGCCGGTGGCCACCTGCCTGGGGTATGTGGTGTTGCTGGTGGTGCTGCCACTCCACCTGCTCGGGGTGCAGGGGCAGTCGCCGACCCGGGTGGGCCTGCAGATGCTGGCGTTGTCGGCACCGATGCTGGTGCTGCCGATGCTGGCAGCCCGCTGGTCGCGGCAGGTGGGGGCGGCGCGGTTGTGTGTGGTGGGGTTGCTGGTCTGTGCGGCGGGCTTGTACTTGCTGTCCCGCCAGGTGCTGCACGCACCGCCGGCGCAGTGGTGGCCGGCATTGCTGCTGATTGGCGCGGGCACGGCGCTGCCGTGGGGGCTGATGGATGGTTTGTCGGTGAGCGTGGTGCCGGTGCAGCGCGCCGGCATGGCGGCGGGGATCTTCGGCACGGTGCGGGTGGCCGGCGAGGGCATTGCGCTGGCTGCGGTCACCGCGTTGCTGGCGATGCTGGTGGCGCAGCGGTTGGGTGCGGACGGCCGCTTGCCGGCCGCCACGCTGGCGCGGGCCGGTGCCTACCTGGCCACCGGGTCGCTGACCCAAGCCACGGCCCTGCTGCCGGGCCTGCCGCCGCAGGTGCTGCAGCAGGCCAGCAGCGAGGCGCTGGTGGCACTGCTGCGCGGGCTGGCCGTGCTCACCGCCGCCAGCGCGCTGCTGGTGCATGCGCTGCTGGGGCGTTCGCCGGCACCGGCGGCGGTCAGAACCGGTAGCTGATCGTGCCGGTGACCGTGCGCGGGTTGCCGGTGAAGCAGTCGCCGAAATTGCGGCACGGCGCGAAGTACTTCTTGTCGGTGAGGTTGGTGATGTTCAGCGCCATGGTCCAGTCGGTGACCTGCACTTCGAACAGGCCGTCGATCAGCGTGTAGCTCGGCGTGCGGATGAAACCGCCGTAGCCGAGCGACTGGGTGTTGCCGACATAGCGGCCACCCACGCCCACGCGCAGGCGCGCGTCGGCATCGAGCTGGAAGCCCTTGGCGATCCACAGCGAGGTCAGCTCCTGCGGGGTGTCGTTGAGGCGCTGGTCCACTTCCATGGCGAAGTTGCTCCTGGTGACTTCGGCCTTGTTGCGCGCGTAGGCGGCGGTGACGGTGAGGTCGTTGGCGAAGGAGAACTGGCCTTCCAGCTCGACGCCCTTGGACTGGATTTCACCGGTCTGGATGACGTTGAGCACGTTGTCCGGATCGTTGGTCTGCCGGTTGGTTTCGGTGATGCGGTAGACCGAAGCGGTGACCAGCAGGGTGCGCGCCGGCTGCCACTTCACGCCGGCTTCGGTCTGGTGGCCCTGCATCGGCTTGAACGCGCGGCCGTACAGGTCCTGGCCATTGACCGGCAGGAACGACTCGCTGTAGCTGATGTACGGCGAGACGCCCGCGCCGATGTCGCCGATCAGGCCGGCGCGGTAGGTGGTGGCGTTGTCGGTCTGGCTGGGCAGGCCTTCGGTCTTGCTGCGCGCATGGTCACGGCGCGCGCCGAGCACCAGCGAGACGCGGTCGGCCCAGCGGATCTGGTCCTGCACGTAGACGCCCAGCTGGGTGGTGCGCTGGTTGGGCAGGCGGTTCCAGCCGTTGATGGTGACGCCGGTGGAGACCGGGGCGTAGATGTCGATCGGCGTGGGCGTGGCATCCAGGCTCAGCGATTCTTCGCGGTAGTCGGTGTAGTCCACGCCAGCCAGCAGCAGGTGCTGGAACGCCCCGGTGGCCACGTCGAACTGCAACGCGGTGTCGCTGGTCAGCACGCGCACGTCCGGGCGCACGCCGTAGGCGTTGCGGTTGACCACGCGCTTGTCGGCATCGATGAACGGGTCGGTCGGGTTGGTGTAGGTGTCCGGGTACAGCTCGCGGAACTCGGTCTTGCCGTCCAGGTAGCGCACCGAGGAGCGCAGGCTGACGGTGTCGCTGAAGGCGTGGTCGAACAGCGCGGTAAGGCTGTACACGCGCGAATCGAGCATGTCGAAGTCGTGGTCGCCGAGGAAGGTCGACGGGTCCAGGCGCGGCCGGCCGGCCGGTGCGTTCAAGGTGGCCACCACCGGCAGGAACTGCTGGCTGGAGGCGGTCTTGTCGTGCTGGTAGCTGGCCAGCAGGGTGAGGTTGCTGCGCTCGCCGCGCCAGCTGATGGAGGGGGCGATATAGACGCGGTCGTCGTCGACGCCGTCGGTCTGCATGCCGGCATTGCGGACCAGGCCGACCACGCGGCCGGCCACGGTGCCGGCGTCGTTGAGGCTGCCGCCGATGTCGCCCTGGAACTGCTTGCGGTCGAAGTTGCCCAGCTGCACGCCCAGTTCGCCGCCGAGGTCGGTGAAGGTGGGGCGCTTGGTCATGGCGTTGATGATGCCGCCGGTGGCGCCGGCGCCGTACAGCACCGACGACGGGCCGCGCAGCACTTCCACCCGCTCCAGGCCATACACCTCGGTGCGTGCCATCGGGTTGAAGCCGTAGCTGCGGCGCAGGCCGTCCAGGTACTGCACCGGGTCCAGGCCGCGCACGGTGCTGCCGTCGCTTCGGGTATCCAGGCCGTAGGCGTCGGCGGTGACGCCGGCGCTGTAGCGCAGGGTTTCCTGCAGGTTGTGCGCGCCGCGGTCGCTGAACAGCTCGCGGGTTACCACGCTGATCGCCTGCGGGGTCTGGGTGAGCGGGGTGTCGGTCTTGGTGGCGGTGCTGGCGCGCTCGGCCACCACGGTCACCGCATCCAGGGTACGTGCAGCGCTGTTGTCCTGGGCCTGGGCGATGGCCGAGGCCAGCAGAGCGGGGGTGGCCAGCGACCACAGCAGCAGGGTGCGGGAACGGGGCAGGGCAGGCATCGGGGCGGTCCGGGCAGGCAGGTGGCGACGGATTATCCGGATGACCTATTGCGAATACAAATGATTCTCAAACTGAACGAATTGGGCCTCGTCAGTGGAGCGCGTCGGCCACGCAGCGGATGCTCAACCAGGCACCGCCGTCCGGGCTGGCGCCGGTGCGCAGGCGGAACCCGTGCAGGCCGACGATCGCTGCCACGATCGACAGGCCCAGCCCGAAGCCTTCGCCATGCCCGGCCTCGGCGCCGCCGCGGAAGAAGCGCTGGTAGACCAGGGCGCGGTCCTGCGGCGCGATGCCCGGGCCGTTGTCGATGACATCGATGCGGGTGGCGCCGCCGTCGTCCACCGCCCGCAGCAGGATGCGGCCGTGTTCGGGGGTGAAGCGCAGCGCGTTGGACAGCAGGTTGGCCAGTGCTTCGAACAGCAGCTCGCGGTCGCCGCTGACCGGCGCCAGCGACGGCGCGATCTCCAGCGCCAGCACCTGCTGCTTTTCTTCGGCCAGCGGCAGGTAGAACTGATGCACTTCCTGCAGCAGGTCGGCCACGTCGATGTCGACGAATGCCGAGCGGCGTTGGTGGCTTTCCAGTTCCGACACGCGCAGCAGCGCGGCGAAGCGTGCCATCAGCAGGTCGGTCTCGAGCAGCGCCTTGTCGATCTGGTCGGCGTGCGGGTCGTGTTCGTCCAGCGCTACCCGGGTGCGGTAGAGGTGGGCGCGAAGCCGGGTAAGCGGCGTGCGCAGGTCGTGCGCGATGCTGTCGCACACCCCTTTGACCTCGGTCATCAGCTGTTCGATGCGCTCGAGCATGGCGTTGACGATGCTGGACAGGCGGTCGATCTCGTCGCGCCGGTCCGACACGGGCAGGCGCTGCCCCAGATCACCGGCGACGATGCGATTGGTGGCCGCCTCGATCTGCTGGATACGTTTCAACGGGCGCCGTCGCAGGATGTGCCAGCCGGCCAGCCCGGGAATGACGGTCAGCGACACCCCCCACAGCAGGGCGTCGAGGATGATGCTGTTGACCGCGGTGAGCTTGCCGTTCTGGCGGACGAACACCAGCACCCGGCCGTCGTGGGTGGTCACGCCGAGCGCACTGCCCCCTTCATCACGCGCGCCCGTTGCCAGGACCCAGCCGTCCACCGGATGCGAGCGGCCGTCGAGGGGCAGCTCCGAAGGCACGGCCACCAACGGACCCGCCAGCGGTTGCCCGGCGGCCGTGAACAGGCCGTAGGCGTACACCTGGTGCAGGTCGTAGCGGAGGCTGTCGCGCAGGGCGTCATCCAGCGCCGCGCCTTCGAAGGTCATGAACAGGTGCGTGCGCTGCTGCAGGCCCGATTCGGACAGGTCGCTGAGATAGTCGGAGATGCGCCAGTACATCACCCCGAGCAGCATGCTCGACCAGGCCACGAACAGGATGCAGTACAGGCCCAGCAGCCGGCTGCTGGACGAGCGCCATTGCTCAGGGGTGTGGGTCGAGGACATAGCCGGTTCCGCGGACGGTCTTGATCGGCTGCTCGCGGCCGGGGTGTTCGATGCGCTTGCGCACCCGCCCGATATGCACGTCGATCAGGTTGGTGCCAGGGTCGAAGTGGTAGCCCCACACTTCCTGGAACAGCATGCTGCGGGTGACCACCTGGCCCGCGTTGCGGACCAGGAATTCCAGCAGTTTGAATTCGGTGGGCAGCAGCGCGATCTCCTGCCCGGCGCGGCGCACCGAGCGGGTCATCAGGTCCAGTTCCAGATCGCCGACGCGCAGGACGTTGTCGGCGACGCTGGCCTGGCCATGGCGGCGGATCAGCACCTCCACGCGCGCCGACATTTCATCGGAGGCGAACGGCTTGGTCAGGTAGTCGTCGCCGCCGGCGCGCAGCCCGCGCACGCGCTCGTCCACGTCGGACAACGCGCTGATCATCAGTACCGGGGTGGTGATGCCGTCACGCCGCAACGCCGTGACCAGGGCCAGGCCGTCGATGCCGGGCAACATGCGGTCCAGGGTGATCACCGCGTAGTCGCCGCGCCGCGCCATTGCCAGGCCGGTGTCGCCGTCGGCCACCAGGTCCACCTCGAAGCCGTGGCTGCGCAGTTCGGTGGCGATTTCCTCGGCGGTGACTAGGTCGTCCTCGATGGTGAGTACGCGCGGCATGGGCCACTTTGAAGGCGGGGTCCCGTGCATCGTCGCAACCGGGCGCAGCCAGGGCAAATGAAAAATGTTTCATGCGTTCTTCGCTGGATCGCACCGCTGTGTCTTCTATATTCGGCCCCGTGGAACCCCGCTGCGGCCCTGGCCGCGCGCGTCCACACAGGACGTCTGCCCTGGGTATCGACGTCTCCGGGCCGTGCGCCGTTCCTTTGGCGGCACGCCCAGCGCTTCCCCCACGCCTGGAACCCCGCAACCGATGACCCCCACGTATTCCTCCTTCCCGGCCCGTGCCCGGCTGTCGCCCCTGGCCTGGCGCGCGCCCTGGCTCGCCTTCGGCATGGCCACCCTGCTGGTGGCCTGCGGCAAGGACGCGCCCAAGGTGGCGCCGGCCGCGCCGGAGGTGAGTGTGCTGACCCTGCAGGCCCAGCCGCTGGCACTGGAGCAGGAGCTGCCGGGGCGCACCGTGGCCTCGCAGGAATCGGAAGTGCGCCCACAGGTGGACGGTGTACTGGTGGCGCGGTTGTTCGAGCAGGGCCAGATGGTGCGGGCCGGGCAACCGTTGTTCCAGATCGAACCGGCGCTGTACCAGGCCGCGCTGAACGAGGCGCAGGCCAACCTGAAGACCGCCGAGGCCACGGCGGTGGCCGCGCGCCTGCGCGCGCAGCGGCTGCAGGCGCTGGGCAAGGACCAGCTGGCCGCGCGCCAGGACGTGGACGACGCCATTGCCAGCGGACAGCAGGCCGCCGCGGCCGTGCAGGCCGCGCAGGCCGCCCGCGATACCGCACGCACGCGGCTGGGCTTTGCCACGGTCACCGCGCCGATCGCCGGCCGCATCGGCCGCGCGCTGTTCACCCCGGGCGCCCTGGTCACCTCCGGCCAGGCCGAACCGCTGGCGCGGATCCAGCAGGTGGACCCGATGAACGTGGACATCACCCAGTCCAGCAACGAATACCTGGCGCTGCGCCGGGCGATCGCCGAAGGCGGCGTGCAGGCCAGTACCGCGCCAGTGCGGCTGCGCCTGTCCGACGGCACCGATTACCCGCTGCCGGGCACGCTGGAATTTGCCGACATCGATGTGGAACAGGCCACCGGCAGCATCACCCTGCGCGCGCAGTTCCCCAATCCGGACGGCCAGCTGCTGCCGGGCATGTACGTACGCGGCCAGGTGGGCCAGGGCATCCGCCAGCAGGCGCTGCTGGTGCCGCAGGCGGCGGTGGACCGCAGCCCCAAGGGCGAGGCGCAGGCGTGGGTGGTGGACGCCGACGGCAAGGCGCGGCTGCGCGTGTTCCGCACCGCCCGCGCGGTGGGCAACCAGTGGCTGGTGCTGGATGGCATCGCGGCCGGCGAACGGGTGGTGGTGGCCGGCGCACAGGGCCTGGCCGACGGCATGCCGGTGCGGGTGAAGCCTGCCGCCGCCCCCGCCGGGAAGGGCTGAGCGCATGCTGCCGCGTTTCTTCATCCATCGCCCGGTATTCGCCTGGGTGCTGGCGATCTGCATCATGGCGCTGGGCGCGATTGCGGTGACCCAGCTGCCGGTGGAGCAGTACCCGGACATCGCCCCACCGCAGGTCAACATCACCGCCAACTACACCGGTGCCTCGGCGCAGACCGTGGAAGACAGCGTCACCCAGGTGATCGAACAGCAGATCAAGGGCATCGACCACCTGCTGTATTTCTCCTCCACCAGTTCGTCTTCGGGCCAGGCGCGGATCACGGTCACCTTCGACCAGCGCGCCAACCCGGACATCGCCCAGGTGCAGGTGCAGAACAGCGTCAACCAGGCCATCAACCGGCTGCCGCAGGAAGTGCAGCAGCAGGGTGTGACCGTGGCCAAGTCGCAGGGCGATGCGTTGATGGTGGTGTCGCTGTACGACACCAGCCGGCGCATGGAGCGCGTGGATGTGTCCGACTTCCTGGTCAGCAACGTACAGGACCCGATCAGCCGCATTCCGGGCGTGGGCGAGATCAATGTGTTCGGTGCGCAGTACGCCATGCGCATCTGGCTGGACCCGCACAAGCTGCGTGCCTTCAATCTGATGCCCGCCGATGTGCGCAGTGCCATCGAAGCGCAGAACACGCAGGTGACCGCCGGTGAACTGGGTGCGTTGCCGGCCGCGCCCACGCAGAGCCTCACGGCCACGGTCACCGCACAGTCGCGGCTGCAGACCCCCGAACAGTTCCGCACGATCATCCTGCGCACGCTGCCCAGTGGGGCGGCGGTGCACCTGGCCGACGTGGCGCGGGTGGAGATCGGCGCGGAGAACTACCAGACCAGCAGCTACCTCAACGGCTACCCGGCGGCGGGTTTTTCGGTGACGCTGGCCTCCGGCGCGAACGCGCTGGAAACCGCCGACGCGGTACGCGCCACCATCGAGAAACTGCGCCCGGGCTTCCCGCCTGGCGTGCAGGTGGCGTACCCGCGTGACAGCACGCCGTTCGTGCGGGTCTCCATCGAAGGGGTGATCCACACGCTCATCGAGGCCATCGTGCTGGTGGTGATCGTGATGTTCCTGTTCCTGCAGAACGTGCGCGCCACGCTGATCCCGGCGATCACCGTGCCGGTGGTGCTGCTGGGCACGTTCGGGGTGCTGGCGGTGGCCGGGTTCACCATCAACACGCTCACCCTGTTTGCCATGGTGCTGGCGATCGGTTTGCTGGTGGACGATGCCATCGTGGTGGTGGAGAACGTGGAGCGCATCATCCACGAGGAGCACCTGCCGCCGCGCGAAGCCACCGAAAAATCCATGGGCGAGATCACCGGCGCGCTGGTCGGCATCACCGTGGTGCTGGGCGCGGTGTTCCTGCCGATGGCGTTGTTCGGCGGTTCCACCGGGATCATCTACCGGCAGTTCTCGATCACCATTGCTTCGGCGATGGCGCTGTCGGCGCTGGTCGCGCTGACCTTGACGCCGGCGCTGTGCGCCACGCTGCTCAAACCCTCCGCCGCACAGAAACCCCCCGGCCGTTTCTTTGCCTGGTTCAACCGCGGCGTCGAACGCAGCCAGGACGGCTACCGGCGGCGGCTGGGCGGTGTGGTGGCCGCGCCCAAGCGCTGGATGGCGTTCTATCTGCTGGTGATCGTGGCCATGGTGGCCCTGTATGCCCGCATGCCCACCGGCTTCCTGCCGGTCGAAGACCAGGGCCAGGTGATGTTCCAGTTTTCCACCCCGGAAGGCACGCCGATGGCGCGCACCGAGGCGCTGGGCGCGCAGATCAGCCAGTACTTCCTGCAGAACGAACAGCAGAACCTGGAGGCCGCGTTCGTGGTGGTGGGGCGCAACAATGCCGGCACCGGGCAGAACGCCGGGCAGGGCTTTCTGGCGCTCAAGCCCTGGGGCGAGCGCGATGGTGACAACACCGCCGCGGCGATCATCGCGCGGGCCAACGCGCACTTCCGCGGGCTGGCCGATGCCAAGGTCAACGTGCTGGCCCCGCCGGCGGTGCGCGGGCTGGGGCAGTCCAGCGGCTTTGAACTGTGGCTGCAGGACAGCAGCGCGGCCGGGCGCACCGCATTGCAGGCGGCGCAGCAGCGGGTGGTGGGCGCGGCCAACCAGGACGACGGGCTCAGCTCGGTGCGCCTGAACGGGCTGGGCGACAAGGCCGAACTGCACCTGGACATCGACCATGCCCAGGCCAGTGCGCTGGGGCTGGCGCAGGCCGACATCAACAGCACCCTCGCGGCGGCCTGGGGCGGTACTTACGTCAACGATTTCCTCGACCGTTGCCGGGTCAAGCGCGTCTACCTGCAGGGCGACCAGCCCTACCGCAGCGTGCCCGACGACATTGGCCAGTGGTACGTGCGCGGCAGCGACGGCCAGATGGCCTCCTTCGCCAGTTTCGCCAGCAGCCACTGGGCGCGCGGCCCGCAACTGCAGCAGCGCTTCAACGGCCTGCCGGCGATGGAGATCCAGGGCAGCGCTGCCGAAGGACGCAGTTCCGGCGAGGCGATGCAGCGCATGCAGGCGCTGGTGGCCGCCGAGCCCGGCTTCGAGCTGCAATGGAGCGGGCTGTCCTACCAGGAACAGCTGTCGAGCAACCAGACCCTGTGGCTGTATGCGGCGTCGATCGCCTTCATCTTCCTGTGCCTGGCCGCGCTCTACGAGAGCTGGACGGTGCCGGTGGCCGTGCTGCTGGTGATTCCGTTGGGCGTGCTGGGCACCGTGCTGGCCACCACGGCGGCCGGGTTCGTCAATGACATCTACTTCCAGGTGGGCCTGCTTACCACCATCGGGTTGTCGGCCAAGAACGCCATCCTGATCGTGGAGTTTGCCGAGGCCCGGTACCGCGCCGGCAGTTCGGCGGTGGACGCGGCGCTGCAGGGCGCGCGCCTGCGCCTGCGCCCGATCGTGATGACCTCGCTGGCCTTCATCGCCGGCGTCATCCCGCTGGCCCTGGCTACCGGCGCGGGCGCGGTCAGCCGCCGCGAGATCGGCATGAGCGTGATTGGCGGGATGCTGTCGGGCACGCTGTTGGCGATCGTGCTGGTGCCGCTGTTCTTCGTGCTGGTGCGGCGGCTGGGCAGGTCCGCACCGGCGGCGTGATCGGCGCACCGTGGCCGTCACATGGCTGTCGTGCGGGCCTCACCCGGCCTATGCCGGGGCGCCGGTAACGTGACACGTCCCCGTCCCCCACGGAGACACGCCATGTGGTTGCTTGACCGACTCTGGCCCGCACGCCCGGCCCGCGAGGCCGTCACGTCCCCGCCGTTGCCCGATGCCGCGCAGCGCAGGCTGCTGCTCAAGCGGCCTGCACGCGCGGGACGCACCTCGATGGCACCCTGGCAGAAGGTCGCCGCGCCGACGCGGCGGCGCAGTCACTGAGCCGGCTGCCGGTCCGAGGGGTGGTTGACCCCGTCGCTGACCGGCACCTCGCCCAGTGCATACGGATTGATGCCGTCCAGGCAGCCCAGGTTGTAGCCGTATTCGTCCGGCGATGAGCGCCGCTGGTGGTGGGTGTAGATGCCGCAGGTGCCACAGAACCAGTGTTTGGCCACGTGCGTGTTGAACTGGTACAGCCGCAGCGCGTGCTCGCCCTCGATGACCTCCAGGTCGGCCAGCTTCACCGACCCGACGATCGCGCCCTTGCGCCGGCACAGCGAGCAGTCGCAGCGGCGCGGCGACAGCACGCCGTCGGGCAGGTGCAGGCGCAGGACCACCGCGCCGCAATGGCAGCGGGCCAGGTGGTGGCGCTGGATCGGCACCCCGCCGATGGAATGAAGACCGGGCATGGCAAGCGCCTCCTGTGCGCATGGGGACGCCGCCAGTATGCCGCCGGCCCAAGCTGAACAGGCGGACATGTTCCCCGCACCGCGGTTGTGGCTAACTAGCGCCCCCGAACCAACGATGGAACGACGCGTGAAGAAGGCAGGACGATGGGGGCTGGCGCTGTTGATGCTGGTCGCAGCGCTGTGGGTGACCGGCCTGTTGGCCTATCAGCTGCCCGGTCCGGGCTGGCTGCGCTGGGTTGCCGTCGCAGCGTGGGCGGGTTTTGCGCTGACCACCGCGCTGGGCGTGGCCCGTGCGCGGGCAGGGCGTTGGCCGGGCGCGGTGTACGTGGGCGCGCTGGTGCTGTGCGGCGTGTGGTGGCTGCTGCTCACCCCACGCCAGGACCGGGTCTGGGCCGACGACGTGGCGCAACGGCTGAAGGTGGTCGAATTCGATGGCACCCACGTGGTGCTCGACAACGTGCGCGACTTCACCTGGCGCAGCGAGGACGACCACGACGTGCGCTGGGTGCGCCGCAGCTATGACCTGGACCAGCTGCGCTCGGCCGATCTGGTGATGTCGTACTGGATGGGGCCGATGATCGCCCACACGCTGATCTCCTTCGGTTTCGCCGACGGTCGCCAGCTGGTGTTCTCGCTGGAGATCCGCAAGGAGCGCGGCGAGTCGTTCTCGGCGCTGGGCGGGTTCTTCCGCAAGTTCGAAATGACCCTGGTGGCTGCCGAAGAGACCGACATCATCCGCGTGCGCAGCAATGTGCGTGGCGAAGATGTGTACCTGTACCGCCTGCACGGCATGACCCGCGAACAGCTCAAGGGGCTGTTCGTGTCCTACCTGGGCGAGGCGCGCAAGCTGGACGCGGCACCGGCGTTCTACAACACCCTGACCAGCAACTGCACCACCATCGTCTACGAGCTGGCCAAGCAGATCGCCCCCGGCCTGCCGCTGGACTACCGGCTCCTGGTGTCGGGGTATTTCGCCGAATACGCACGCGACCTGGGCGTGCTCACCCCCGGCGTGGATTTCGCCACGCTGAAGGCGCGGGGCCACATCACCGACCGCGCACGCGCCGCCGGCAACGACCCGGCGTTCTCGCAGGTGATCCGCCAGGGCGTGCCGGGCATGCAACAAGGAACCGCACCATGACCGTGCCCCACACCTTCCCCCGCCGCCTGCTGCCGCTGCTGGCGGTGGTGCTGTCGCTGCTGCTGTCCAGCGGTTGCGCCATGGTCACCATGAAGCAGGTGGCACCCACCGACTACCTGGCCAACAAGCGTGGCGACGTGCTCACCTCGGGCAAGCTCAGCGCGGCATCGCAGGAAACCCTGAGCGTGGTCGGGCTGGACGAGGACCTGTGCGGCAAGGACGTGGTCACCTGCCAGAAGACGCTGGAAGATACCGCCGTGCTGCCGGAAGAACAGCGCCTGTCGGCGCTGTCGGAGCTGTGGGTGAAGACCGCGCTGGGCCTGAGCCCCAAGCCGAAGGACCGTGACAAGCACCCGATGAGCGACGCGGCGCTGGACGCGTGGCTGGAAGCGGCGCGTTACGCCTATGCCTACCTGTTCTTCAGTGGGCGCACGCCGTCGGACCGTGCCTTCGAAGACCGCCAGACCCAGGTGCGCGACTACTACAACTACGCCGCCGAGCAGACCGCGGCGGTGGTGTTCAAGCGCGCCCGCGAGAGTGCGCTGGAGGGCGAGGACTACAACGCCCCGGTGGCCGGCGAGCGCTGGACGCTGACCTCGGACTTCGACGAACTGCGCATGCCCAGCATTCCCACCCGCATGGTGTCGGCCTCGTCGGTGAGCTTTGCCGGCCTGCGCAGCACCTACCGGCGCGATGGCTTCGGTGCCGAGCTGGTGGTGGTGATGGACCCGCCCAAGCTGGTGGCCGCGGCGGACGGGACCAAGGCGGAGATTCCGCAGTACAGCGAGATGTCGGCGATCAACGCCACCGCGCTGCTGCGCTTCAAGGGCGACAGCCTGCAGCAGGTGCTCGACACCACCCAGGTGCTGTTCGACGTGTATTCGCCCGAGTCCACCGAAAGCGTGGACCTGCACGGCGAAAAGGTGCCGCTGGCCGGCAACTTCACCGCCGCCTACGGCATGTGGCTGGCGCAGTCGGGGTTTGCCACGCAGTCGCTGCGCACGCTGTTTGGCCTGAGCGAAGGCATCGGCGAACCGCACATGTACCTGATGCAGCCGTGGGACCCGAACCGCCGCATCATCTTCATGCTGCACGGCCTGGGCAGCAGCCCGGAGGCGTGGGTGAACGTGGCCAACGAGATCATGGGTGATCCGGAGCTGCGCAAGCACTTCCAGGTGTGGCAGGTCTATTACCCGACCAACGCGCCGATTGCGTTGAACCGCTTCGAGATCGACGCGGCGTTCGACAACACGCTCAAGCATTTCGACCCGACCGGCAGCAGCCCGGCGTCGAAGGACATGGTGTTCATCGGCCACAGCATGGGCGGGGTGCTGGCCCGGCTGCTGGTGACGTCTTCCGGTGATGTGCTGTGGAACGACCTGCTGGCCAACTACGACCTCAAGGGCGAGCGCCTGAAGCGGGTGCAGGCCAAGCTTGGGCCGCTGCTGCATTTCAACGCCGAACCGAACGTGGAACGCGCGATCTTCATCGCCGCCCCGCACAAGGGCACCGACATCGCCGGCAACCGGCTGGGGCGGTTGATCGGGCGCCTGGTGCGCCTGCCGATCACCATCCTGGGCAAGTTCGATGACGTGTTCCAGACCCTGCAACAGTCCGAGAGTCAGTCGGCGCAGCCGACCAAACTGCAGATTCCCAACAGCATCGACAACCTCAAGGCCAGCGACCCGTTCGTGAAAGCGGCCGGCGCGCTGCCGATCATGCCGGGGCTGAAGTACCACTCGATCATCGCCCAGCGCAAACCCGACGTGCCGCTGCAGCAGTCCGACGATGGACTGGTGCCGTACTGGAGCGCGCACCTGGACGGCGCGGTGTCGGAGAAGGTGATCATCTCCGGGCACAGCGTGCAGGAAACCCCGCAG
>NZ_QAIW01000194.1:16437-25196 GCF_003061285.1 Stenotrophomonas sp. HMWF003
CGCCGCATCCTGCGCGAAGACCTGAAGGACGTGGGCGACACGCACCCGTGAACGGGCCTGATCGGCATCCTGCACCCACCGGCGCCATGTACCCGCCCGTAGAGCGGGGCTCTGCCCCGCTGCCCGTCAGGCGGTAAAACGCAGCCGCGTAGAGCGGGGCTCTGCCCCGCTGCCCTTCGCACGGGAAGTAGCCGCGTAGAGCGGGGCTCTGCCCCGCTGACCTTCGCGCCGGAAGCAGCCGGGCAGAGCCCGGCGCTACGGTTTCGGACGGCAGCCGGGCAGAGCCCGGCGCTATGGGGCGCGGGATTCAGATCCGCCGTGCAACGACCACGCTGCTTACGGCCAGCACCAACATGATGGTGTAGGTGAGCAGGTAGCCCAGCATCACGTTGCCCTGCAGGAACAGCGCGAACAACGAGCCGGAGATCGCCAGCGTGGTGGCCACGCCCAGCGCTTCGCTCAGCTGCAGCGCCGAGGTGTTGGCGCCCTGCTGCGCCGGCGGCGACAACGACAGGGTCAGCACCGACAGGCTGGGGTAGATCAGGCCCATGCCGAAGCCGGTGAGTGTCCAGCCGGCCAGGGCGAACCACAACGGCGTGGCCGGCTGGATCGCCAGCGAGGTGGCGACGATGCCCACGCACATCAGCAACGCGCCGGTCACCAGCAGCTGCGGGCGCGTCCAGCCTCGCTGCTGGTGGCCCTGCAGCCAGGAGCCGCTGAACCAGCCCAGCGCGCCCAGGCTCAACGCCACCCCGGCCAGCAGCGGGCTCAGCCCACGTTCGCGTTGCAGCAGCAGCGGCAGGAAGGCTTCGCAGCCGAAGAAGGCGGACGCGGCGATGCCGCGCAGCGCGATCACGCTGGGCAGGCCCCGGCGCAACCGCAACGTGCCGGTCGGCAGCAGTTTCCAGCTGCACAGCGCCAGCAGGGCCAGCGCCGGTGCCAGCAGCGCCAAGGCGGTCCAGCCCTGTTGCTGGCCGCCGATGTACAACAGCAGCGCGCCCGCAGCGGCCCCGATCGCCCAGCGGATGACGCGGTCATCGCTACGCGCCGACGGCGGCGGTGCGCCCACGTCACGCAGGGCGGGGCGCAGCAGCAGGGCCGCCGGCACCGCCAGCAGGGGCACGATCAGGAACACCCAGCGCCAGCCCAGGTGCTGCACGATCAGCCCGCTGATACCGGGGCCGATCAGCGAGGGCACCACCCAGCCGGCCGAGAACGCCGCGAAAACCCGCGGGCGCATGGCCTCGGGAAAGGTGCGCCCGACCATCACATACAGCGACACCGAGACCGCACCGGCCCCCAGCCCCTGCAGCAGCCGGCCCAGCACCAGCTGCGGCATGGTGTGCGCGAAACCGGCCAGCAGCAGCCCGGCGATGAAACAGACCAGACCGAGCCACAGCGGGCGCGCCGGCCCCAGCCGGTCGGTCCAGCGCCCGGCCAGGGTCATGCCGATCACGCTGGTGGCCAGGGTTCCGCCGAATGCCAGCGCGTACAGGCGCAGGCCGTCCAAGTCGTGGGCCACCGTGGGCATGGCGGCGGCCACGGCCAGCGCTTCAAAGCCATACAACGAGACCAGCGCGACCATGCCGATGGTGGTGGCGCGGTAGCGGGGTGACAGGATCGACGGCGTTGGCACGTCGGCGGGGGCCGCGGCGGCGGCGGTTACATCGGAAGACATGCGGGGTACCAGGCAGCGGACGGGCAGGGCGTGCTTGCAGCGCATCCCCGCGTCACGCAGGATGCCACCTGAACCATGGTTGAGGTCAAGCAGTGATCGCGCAGGAACTGAGTGTGGGCGAAGTGGCCAAACGCAGCGGGGTGGCAGTGTCGGCGCTGCACTTCTATGAACGCAAGGGCCTGATCCGCAGCCTGCGCACCGCCGGCAACCAGCGCCGGTTCGCGCGTGATGTGCTGCGCCGGCTGGCGGTGATCCGTGTGGCGCAGCGCGTAGGCATGCCGCTGGAGGCGGTGGCTACCGCCTTTGCGGCGTTGCCGGAGAACAAGACACCGACCAAGGCCGAGTGGGCGCGGATGTCGGCGTTGTGGCGCAGCGAGCTGGACCAGCGCATCGAGCAGCTGTTGCTGCTGCGCAACCAGCTCACCGACTGCATCGGCTGCGGCTGCCTGTCGTTGAAGCGGTGCCGGCTGGCCAACCCGGGCGACGCGCTGGGCGACCAGGGCGATGGACCGCAGCGTTGGGGGTGAGGGGGGGGCGGTGCCGTTCCACCGGGCCCGGTAGGTATCGACCGTTGGTCGATACGTGGGCTGCCAGCATTGCGAGGAGCCGGCCAGCGGCCGGCAATACCGGTCGATACGCGTCATCTGCCCGCCGCCGCGTCTCACCACACGTTGAAGACCTGTCCGCTCTGCACGCCTTCCACGCTGCGCTGGTAGGCCAGCGACGCGCGCTGGGCGGTGACCGCTTCAAAACCGGGGAAGTAAGCGCCGTAGTCAGCCAGCGATTCGACCAGCACGTTCGGGCTGACCACGTTGATACGCAGTCCGCGTGGCAGCAGCTCGCAGGCGGCGCCGCGCACGAAGCCCTCCAGCGCGGCGTTTACCGCCGTGGCGTTGGCACCGTCGCGGATCGGCTGGGCGCTGACGATGCCGCTGGTGAGCGTGATCGAGCCGCCGACAGTGAGGTGGTGCTGGGCCGCCAGCGTCAGCCGCACCTGGCCCAGCAGCTTGTCCTGCAGGCCCACGTTGAACTGCGCCGGGGTCATGGTGCCCAGCGGGCCGAAGTGCAGCTTGCCGGTGGTGGCCACCACCGCGTCCACCGTGCCCACCTGGGCGAACAGGGCCTGCACGCTGGCATCGTCGGTGAGGTCCACCTGTACGTCACCGCCATGGCGGCCAGCGCGGATCAGCTGGTGATGGGTGCCCAAGGTCGCGGCCACGGCCTGGCCAAGCGTGCCGCTGGCACCAACGAGGAGAATCTTCATGCGGGAGGCTCCGGAAAAGGACGTGCGGCCAGTCTGCGCCTGCGGCGGCGGTTCGGTAACCGGCGTATGCTTTGCAGATTGCAAACTCCTGGTTATCAATGGATACCTTGCGCTGCATGCAGGCCTTCGTGGCCGTGGTCGAACACGGCAGCTTCAATGCCGCCGCCGAGCAGTTGACGGTGTCGTCGGTGATGGTCGGCAAGTACATCCAGCAGCTGGAAACGCACCTGGGCGTGCGCCTGCTGCAGCGGAACACGCGCCGGCAGAGCCTGACCGATGCCGGCCGCAACTACCTGGCCGGCTGCCGCAACGTGCTGGATCAGGTGCAGCAGGCGCAGGCGAGCGTGGCCGGCCTGCAGGCCCAGCCGCAGGGCGTGCTGCGGATCAGTGCGCCGGTTACCTGGGGCAGCTGCGTGCTGGCGCCGCTGGTGGCGGAGTACCTGGCCGCGTACCCGCAGGTGACGGTGGAGCTGGACCTGAGCAACCGGCGGGTGGATCTGATCGAAGAGCAGTTCGACGCGGTGGTCCGGATGGGCCGGCTCGGTTCGGCCGAATGGGTGGCGCGGCCCTTACCGCCGTACGCGATGCAGATCTGCGCCGCGCCGGCTTACCTGCAGCGCAAGGGCATTCCGCAGCACCCCGGCGACCTGCGCGATCACGACTGCCTGACCCACCTGGCCTGGCGCGGGGGCCATGGCTGGCGCCTGCGCGGGCACCCCGAGCAGGACTGGTCGGAGCATTCGCGGCTGCTGTGCAACGACGGCGATGGCCTGCGTCGCGCCGCCCTGGCCGGGGCCGGGCTGATCCTGCAGCCGGCGGTGCTGCTGGCCGACGACATTGCCAGTGGGCGCCTGCAGCCGGTACTCACCGAGTACCTGCCCGAGCCGCGCCCGCTGCACCTGGTGTACCTGCCTGATCGCCGCCCGCGGCCGAAATTGACCAGCTTCGTGGATTTCCTGCTCGACCGGCTGACCCGGTAGAGCCACCCCATGGGTGGCTGTCGCGCGATCACGGTTCCTGTAGCCACCCATGGGGTGGCTCTACCGTGGGTTCGCCGCCGGGTAGAGCCACGCCATGCGTGGCTGTCGTGCGATCCGGGGTTTCCGTAGCCACCCATGGGGTGGCTCTACCGTGGGTTCGCAGCCGGGTAGAGCCACCCCATGGGTGGCTGTCGCGCGATCACGGTTCCTGTAGCCACCCACGGGGTGGCTCTACCGTGGGTTCGCGGTCGGGTAGAGCCACGCCATGCGTGGCTGTCGCGCGATCGGGGTTTCCGTAGCCACCCATGGGGTGGCTCTACCGTGGGTTTGCGGTCGGGTAGAGCCACCCCATGGGTGGCTGTCGCGCGATCCGGGGTTTCCGTAGCCACCCATGGGGTGGCTCTACCGTGGGTTCGCGGCCGGGTAGAGCCACGCCATGCGTGGCTGTCGCGCGACCACGGTTCCTGTAGCCACCCGTGGGGTGGCTCTACCGGTTGCCGGGGGCTCCATCGTTCGCGGCTGACAGCGCCTGGCCGCGCCGGGTCGCCGCGTCGATCGCGCGCGCGACGATGGCCTCGAAACCGTCGGCCTGGAAGGATTCGATTGCCGCCTGGGTGGTGCCGTTGGGCGAGGTTACCCGACGGCGCAGTTCGGCCGGGGCGTCGCCGGATTCGTCGAGCATGCGGCTGGCGCCCAGCAGGGTCTGCACCACCAGTGTGCGTGCCGCCTCGGCCGGCAGGCCCTGGGCCACGGCGGCTGCTTCCATCGCCTCGGCCAGCAGGAAAACATAGGCCGGGCCACTGCCGGACACTGCGGTCACCGCGTCCATGCGGGCTTCGTCATCAATCCACACGGTGCGCCCGGCGCTGGCCAGCACGGTATCGGCCTGGGTCCGCTGTGCCTCGCTCACCGTGGTGGTGGCATACAGCCCGGTCACGCCCGCGCCCAGCAGGGCAGGGGTGTTGGGCATGGCCCGCACCACCGCCGCGCTGCCGCCCAGCCAGCGTTCCAGCTGCGTACTGGTGACGCCGGCGGCGATGGAGACCACCAGCGGCTGCCTGGCACCGGCCAAGGACACGAGCGACGCGCACACATCGCGCAGCACCTGCGGTTTCACCGCCAGCACCCATACGTCGCCCTGGGCCGCCGCTTCAGTGGCGCTGGCGTAGGTTTTCACGCCGAAGTCGGCGGTCAGCTGTTCGCGCAGGTCGGTGACCGGCTCGGCCACGTGGATATGCGCAGGCGCAACGCCCTGGCGGACCAGCCCGGCGATCAGGCTGCGGGCCATGTTGCCGCCGCCGATGAAGGTAAGTGTGATGGCGCTCATGCAATCTCCGGGTGGTACGTGAAAGAGAGTCAGGCCGGGCGCGGGCGCGCGCCGAACAGGGCCGTGCCGATCCGCACCAGGGTGGCCCCGTGCGCGATGGCCTCGGCATAGTCGCTGCTCATGCCCATCGACAGCGTGTCCAACTGTGGATGCGCTGCGGCCAGTGTGTCGAACAGCGCACGCATGCGCGCGAACGCCTGCTGGCGGCGCTCGGCCTGGGGCCACGGGGCGGGAATGGCCATCAGCCCGCGCAGCTGCAGGCGCGGCGCGGCAGCGATGGCAGCGGCCAGCGCAGGCACGTCCTCGGGGGCACAGCCATGCTTGCTGTCCTCGTCGTCGATGTTGACCTGGATGAGCACGTTCAACGGGGCCAGCGCCGCCGGCCGGTGCGCGGCCAACGCCGCCACCAGCTTGGGCCTGTCCACGCTCTGCACCCAGTCGAACTGCTGCGCGGCCAGCTCGGCCTTGTTGGACTGCAGGTGGCCGATCAGGTGCCATTCCAGCCCCAGCGCCGCCAGTGCGTCGATCTTGGCCGCAGCCTCCTGCACGTAGTTTTCGCCGAACGCACGTTGGCCCTGGGCGGCCAGTGCCGCCACCGCCTCGGCCGGCTGGGTCTTGGAGACCGCCAGCAGCAGCGGGTCTGGCCGCCCGGCGGCGGCAGCCGCGTTGTGCAGGTTCAGCAATAGCGTGGGCAGGGGCAGCGCGGACACGGGCGTTTTCCGGTAGATCAGGAACGCTATACTGCCGCCCGGGGAAAGAACCTTCCAGTCGCAGCAGTCATGGGGAGTAGCAGCGCATGGATATCGCCGAACTGTTGGCGTTTTCCGTAAAGAACAAAGCGTCGGATCTTCATCTGTCGGCAGGCCTGCCGCCGATGATCCGCGTTGACGGCGATGTCCGTCGCATCAACATCCCGGCCTTGGACCACAAGCAGGTGCATGCGCTTGTGTACGACATCATGTCGGACAAGCAGCGCCGCGATTACGAGGAATTCCTCGAAGTCGACTTCTCGTTCGAGATTCCGTCGCTGGCGCGCTTCCGCGTCAATGCGTTCAACCAGAACCGTGGCGCCGGTGCGGTGTTCCGTACCATTCCCTCGGAAGTGTTGACGCTGGAAGACCTGGCCGTGCCGCCGATCTTCCGCGAACTGATCGACCAGCCGCAGGGCCTGATCCTGGTCACCGGCCCGACCGGTTCGGGCAAGTCGACCACGCTGGCGGCGATGATCGACCACATCAACAAGAACGAATACGGCCACATCCTCACCGTCGAGGATCCGATCGAATTCGTGCACACCTCGCAGAAGTGCCTGATCAACCAGCGCGAAGTGCACCGTGACACGCACGGCTTCAATGAAGCGCTGCGCTCGGCCCTGCGTGAAGACCCGGACATCATCCTGGTCGGCGAATTGCGCGACCTGGAAACCATCCGCCTGGCGCTGACCGCCGCCGAAACCGGCCACCTGGTGTTCGGCACGCTGCATACCAGTTCGGCGGCCAAGACCATCGACCGCATCATCGACGTGTTCCCCGCCGGCGAGAAGCCGATGGTGCGCTCGATGCTGTCCGAGTCGTTGCGTGCGGTGATCTCCCAGGCCCTGCTGAAGAAGGTCGGTGGCGGGCGTACCGCCGCGTGGGAAATCATGGTGGGCACCCCGGCCATCCGCAACCTGATCCGCGAGGACAAGGTGGCGCAGATGTACTCGGCCATCCAGACCGGCCAGCAGATGGGCATGATGACCCTGGACCAGCACCTGCAGGACCTGGTCAAGCGCAGCCTGATCACCCGCAACCAGGCCAAGGAATACGCCAAGGACAAGCGCATCTTCGAATGATGGTAGAGCCGGGCGCTGCCCGGCTTCCTGCACCGCCGGCCGCTGGCCGGCTCCCGGCAATCTTCGGAGCACACCGCAATGAACACCACCACCACGACCATCGACTTCACCTCGTTCCTCAAGCTGATGGCGCACCAGAAGGCGTCGGACCTGTTCATCACCGCGGGCATGCCGCCGGCGATCAAGGTCAACGGCAAGATCTCGCCGATCACCCAGACCCCGCTCACGCCGCAGCAGAGCCGCGACCTGGTGCTCAACGTGATGACGCCGGCGCAGCGCGAAGAGTTCGAAAAGACCCACGAGTGCAACTTCGCCATCGGCCTGTCCGGCGTGGGCCGGTTCCGCGTGAGCTGCTTCTACCAGCGCAACCAGGTGGGCATGGTGCTGCGTCGCATCGAGACGCGCATTCCCACCGTGGAAGAGCTGAGTCTGCCGCCGATCATCAAGACGCTGGCGATGACCAAGCGCGGCATCATCCTGTTCGTGGGCGCTACCGGTACCGGTAAATCGACCTCGCTGGCGGCGATGATCGGCTACCGCAACCACAACTCGACCGGGCACATCATCACCATCGAAGACCCGATCGAATTCGTCCACAAGCACGAGGGCTGCATCATCACCCAGCGCGAAGTGGGCATCGACACCGACAGCTGGGAAGCAGCGCTGAAGAACACCCTGCGCCAGGCGCCGGACGTGATCATGATCGGCGAGGTGCGCACCCGCGAGGGCATGGACCACGCCATCGCCTTCGCCGAAACCGGCCACCTGGTGCTGTGCACGCTGCACGCCAACAACGCCAACCAGGCGATGGACCGCATCATCAACTTCTTCCCCGAAGACCGCCGCAACCAGCTGCTGATGGATCTGTCGCTGAACCTGAAGGGCGTGGTGGCGCAGCAGCTGATTCCCTCGCCGGATGGCAAGTCGCGCAAGGTGGCGATGGAAATCATGCTGGGCACGCCGCTGGTGCAGGATTACATCCGCGATGGCGAGATCCACAAGCTCAAGGAAGTGATGAAGGAGTCGGTGCAGCTGGGCATGCGCACCTTCGACCAGAGCCTGTTCGAGCTGTACCAGGCCGGTGAAATCAGCTACGAAGACGCACTGCGCTACGCCGATTCGCAGAACGAAGTGCGCCTGCGCATCAAGCTGTCGCAGGGCGGCGACGCACGCACGCTGTCGCAGGGCCTGGACGGGGTGGAGATCTCCGAAGTCCGTTGACCGCACCGGGCGCGCACGACGCGCGCCCTTGCCCCCGCCCGCCCCGGTGCGCCGGGCCGCGGGGGGATCTGGAAAAACCCCCCGCGCTCTGCGATAGTCGCGCCGTCCCGGACTCCCGGGATACAGGGGGCGCCGGCACCTCGCCGGTAGATGCATTGCAGGTGATCCGCATATGGAAGTGGACGATCCTTACCGTGCGCCGGCAACCATGCCGGTCGCAGCACCACCGTTTTCCCCGGCACCCCGCATCGCCACGCGCGATGTGGTCGCTGCCGCGTACTACTCACCGCCCACGCTGAAACTGGCCTCGCTGTCGCTGGTAACGCTCGGGCTGTACCCGTTGTACTGGTTCTGGCAGAACTGGCGGGCGATCAAGCGCGAAACGGGCGGCACCCAGTGGCCCTGGGCGCGCGCCTTGTTCGCCCCGCTGTGGTCGTTCCTGTGTTTCAGCGACC
>NZ_QAIW01000194.1:25206-32055 GCF_003061285.1 Stenotrophomonas sp. HMWF003
ACTGGCCTTCGCGCCGGGCCTGCTGGCGGCCGTGTACTTCCTGCTCAACCTGGGCGGACGCCTGCCGGGCGGCATGGGGCTGGTGTCGTTGCTGACCTTCGTGCCGATCCTGCCGATCAACAGCCTGCTGCGGCGCTACCACCGCGAGGAAGGCGTGGACATGCAGCGCATGGACCGCTTCGGGGTGTGGCACATCCTGTTGCTGCTGTTCGGCGCGGGGTTCCTGCTGCTGGTGCTGTTCGGGCTGTCACTGCCGGATACGGAGCGCTGAGGCAGGCATGGAGGCAGTGCTCAACCACGTCCTGATCGACTATGAAAACGTGCAACCCAAAACACTGGCTGCGCTGCGCGGGGTCTCGTTCAGGGTGCTGGTGTTCGTCGGGGTTTCGCAGGCAAAAGTCAGCATCGAGGTGGCCGAAGCGCTGCAGGCACTGGGTCCCGGCGCGCGTTATGTGCGGTGCAGCGGCGCCGGCTCCAACGCGCTGGATTTCCATATCGCCTTCTACATCGGCGAGCTGTCCAGCAAGGGCCCGGAAGACTATTTCCACATCGTGTCCAAGGACACCGGGTTCGACCCGTTGGTACACCACCTGCGCGCACGCGGCTTGCGGGTGACGCGCTCACCGTCGGTGGAAAGTCTGCCAATGCTGCGCGCTGCCGAGCAGAAAGCTGCCAAGGCTTCCGCCGCTGTGCAGAACGGCGCGGCTGCACAGACCGGCGGGCCTGCCGTGGCCATCGCACCGATCAATCGCGTGGTAGAAGCGCTTCGAAAGCAGGGCTCCAAACGCCCGGCTTCGCCGAAGACCCTTCTCAACGCGATCGGCGCGATTTACCAGGGGGCAATGCCGGTCGCTGAGCGTGAGCATCTGGTCCAGCAGTTGCAGCAACGGGGCTGGGTCAGGATCCACGGGAGCAAGGTTACGTACGCGCTGCCTGCATGAAGCGTCTACGCATGGCGCTGGATTGATGAGCCAGGTTCATCACCACCAGCGATCACGCCGGTTCTCTTCCTGCCGTCGGGCGGTTCAAGATGGGCATCCCCCATCAATGCCGACCCCGCCGGCAGGAGCATTACCATGCAGACACGAGAACTGGGCAACAGCGGCCTGCGCGTTTCCGCGCTGGGCTTGGGGTGCATGGGCCTGAGCTTCGGCTACGGCCCGGCCACCGACACCGGTACCGCCACGACCCTGCTGCACGCCGCCGTGGCGCAGGGCGTGACCTTCTTCGACACGGCCGAGGTGTACGGCCCCTTCCGCAATGAGGAACTGCTGGGCCAGGCGCTGGCGCCGTACCGTGACCAGGTGGTGATCGCCACCAAGTTCGGGTTCAAGGACGGCCACGCCGACGCCGGGCTGGACAGCCGACCCGAGCGCATCCGCGCGGTGGCCGAGGCCAGCCTGCAGCGGCTGCGCACCGACCGCATCGACCTGTTCTACCAGCACCGCGTGGACCCGAATGTGCCGATCGAAGACGTGGCCGGCACGGTCAGGGAGCTGATCGCCGAAGGCAAGGTGAAGCACTTCGGGCTGTCCGAGGCCGGGGCCGACACCATTCGCCGCGCGCACGCGGTGCAGCCGGTGGCCGCCCTGCAGAGCGAGTACTCGCTGTGGTGGCGCGAACCGGAGCAGAGCGTGCTGCCGGTGCTGGAAGAACTGGGCATTGGCTTTGTGCCGTTCAGTCCGCTTGGCAAGGGTTTCCTGACCGGCGCGATCAACGCTGACACCGCATTTGCCGCCGACGACTTCCGCAACAGCGTGCCGCGCTTCGCCGCCGAGGCGCGCCAGGCCAACCAGGTGCTGGTCGACCGAATCACCGCGATTGCCGCCGCCAAGGGCGCAACGCCTGCACAGGTGGCGTTGGCCTGGCTGCTCGCGCGCAAGCCGTGGATCGTGCCGATTCCGGGTACCACCAAACTGCATCGCCTGCAGGAAAACCTCGGGGCGGCTGCGCTGCAGCTCAGCGCCGATGACCTGCAGCAGATCGGGGTGGCGCTGGACAGCATCGCGATCGTTGGCGACCGCTACAACGCGGCGCGGCAGAAGCTGGTCGCGCGCTGATTCCCGTGCCAGAGGGGCGCACGACCAACGGTCGTGCGCTACCGTGCCCGGGTACCGACCGTTGGTCGGTACACCGCTTACCCGCGAATAAACGCCAGAAGGTCCCGGTTGATCACCTCGGCATGCGTGGTGCACATGCCATGCGGATACCCTTTGTAGACCTTCAACGTCCCGTGCCTGAGCAGTTTGATCGCCAGCTCGGCCGAGTCGGCAATCGGCACGATCTGGTCGTCATCGCCGTGCATCACCAGCACCGGCACATCGATCTTCTTCAGGTCCTCGGTGAAGTCGGTTTCCGAGAACGCCTTGATGCAGTCGTAGTGCGCGTTGATCGCGCCCATCATGCCCTGGCGCCACCAGTTGTCGACCACGCCCTGCTGGACCGGCGCGCCGTCGCGGTTGAAGCCATAGAACGGAATGGGCACCTCGCGGTAGAAGTTCGCGCGGCCGGCCACCAACTGGGCGCGGAAGCCGTCGAACACCGCCTTCGGGGTGCCGCCGGGATTGGCCTCGCTCTTGATCATGATCGGCGGCACCGCCCCGATCAGGACCGCCTTGGCCACGCGGCCGGGCCTGGCCTGGGCCACGTAACGCGCCACTTCGCCGCCGCCGGTGGAATGACCCACGTGCACCGCATCGCGCAGGTCCAGGTGGTCGGCCAGCGCGGTGACGTCGGCCGCGTAGGTGTCCATCTCGTGGCCACCGCTGGTCTGCGAGGACCGGCCGTGGCCACGGCGGTCGTGGGCGATGACCCGGTAGCCCTGCAGCAGGAAGAACTGCAGCTGGGCATCCCAGTCGTCGGCACTGAGCGGCCAGCCGTGATGGAACACGATGGGCTGGCCCTGGCCCCAGTCCTTGTAGAAGAGCTGGGTGTTGTCGGCGGTGGTCAGGTAGGGCATGACGCGGACTCCTGCAAGGGAAGAGGGGGGAGCGGAGGTACCCTGGCATGCTGCGGCAGCGGGGTGTTCAGCGGGCATGAACGCCGCTGTCGATTTCGCACCCACCGCCACGTCATGCACAGAGAGCGCCGCCATTCCGGCGGTGCGCCACCCCTGCGAGGCATCCGTCATGAGCGATACCCCTACCCTGAAAGGCCCGGCGTCGTACTTCCCGTCCATCGAAAAGACCTACGGCCAACCCGTCGGCCACTGGCTGGCGCTGCTGGTGGCCCAGGGCGGGCTGAAGCACATGGAACTGGTGGCCTTCCTGAAGGCCGAGCACGGGCTGGGCCATGGGCATGCCAATGCGCTGGTGGCCCATCACCTGGCCGCTGCACGCGCCGGTTGAGCACGGCGGGCCGGCGACAGTGGCATGCTGTGCGGCCTTGCCGCCGACCGGAGTCGTGCCGCGATGCCACGCTTTACCGAACTACGCGTGCAGTCCAGCCCCGCGGTCACCCGCGCCGGGCGCGTGCTGGAAGGCTTCCCCTTCAGTGCGGACGCCTACCATGTGGCCGCGCTTTTCATGGCCGCGCTGCCACGTGACTACGTGCTTGATGGCGCCAGCCTGCTGACCCTGCAATGCGGGCCGCACGGCGATGACCCGGTCTACCAGCGCTTCCCCGGGGCCAGCGTGGTGTGCGTGGACCCATTCGATTTTGCCGCTTACGCCAACAGCGACCCGGCAACCCGCGAGCGCGCGGTGCTGGCGCTGATCGAGCAGCACGGGCTGGCGCTGATCGACCGCGTCGGGGCCGATCCCACCCCGTGGCGGGCGGCCGCCGCGTTGGTATGCGCACAGGGCTTCCAGCGCGAGGACGAGGTGGCACGGCTGGGCCGCGCGCTGCCGGGCCGGGCCGGCTGGATCCGGGTCTACCGCGGCCTGGGGGCCGGCGTTGGCGAGCGGTGGCAGGCGCGTGTGCTGGACCGCAGCGGGGCGGTCATCGCCTGCCACCCGATGCGCAGCCCGGCCGCGCTGGACCAGCGCGACTGGTTCAAGCGCTCGGCCTGGGAGCAGGGCGTGTTCGTGGTGCGCCAGCGCCTGGGCGAGGCGGTTTTCACGCTGGAGCCGCCCAGCGCGGCGGGCCCGGGCAGCAGCTGGATGGCTCTCTGAATGATTTCACCTGCAACTGTCACGCTGATCGTGTCTAATACCGCTCCCCACGCACGGCCCCCACCCCCATGTCCCTTGATTCCCATGGCCCCGCGCCGTGCGACGACGCCGACGGCCACCTGGTCACCGCTGGCCCGCTGACCCCGCCGCCGGACAGTGCCGGCACCGTCGCCGATGAAAAAGCGCTGCGCCATTCGGTGGCCGAGGACGTGCAGGGCATGATCCTGGCCACGCTGGTGGCCTCGCTCGGCCTGGCCATCTTCGCCAAGGGCGGGTTGATGATCGGCGGCATGGCCGGCCTGGCGTTCCTGGCGCACTACGCCTTCGACTGGAACTTCGGCCTGGTGTTCGTGCTGGTCAACCTGCCGTTCTACTGGGTGGCCGTGCGCCGGATGGGCTGGGAGTTCACCCTGAAGACGTTCGCGGCGGTCACCGCCTGCGGCGTGCTCACCGACCTGCTGCCGCGCTGGGCCGATTTCGCCCATATCGCCCCGCTGTATTCGGCGCTGGTGGGCGGCGCGCTGGCCGGACTCGGCATCCTGTTCTACATCCGCCACCGCGCCAGCCTGGGCGGCATCGGCATCCTGGCGGTGTACCTGCAGCGCACCCGCGGCTGGAGCGCCGGCAAGGTGCAGATGTCCTTCGACACGCTGCTGATGTGCGTGGCGTTCTTCGTGCTGTCCCCGTCGCAGGTGATGTATTCGGCGATCGGCGCGGTGGTGCTCAGCCTGGTGCTGATGTTCAACCACCGCCCGGGCCGTTACATGGGGGTGTAAGCCCCCTGCATCATCCGGTAGGCGCCGACCGTTGGTCGGCACGCAGGCGTTGCAGGCGCGCGTATACCGGGCAGTCCGGGCTGTGTGCGCCGGGCAGGTAGCCCAGGCTCATCAGGAACTCGCCGGTGATCTCGCCGCCGGTGAAGCGGAACGTCTTCTTGAACAGCTTCACCCACGCCGCCTTGTCCTGCGGGTGGTGCGCATCCAGCCACGCCGCGAAACTGCCGTGGCTGGCGCGCAGCTGCTGGATCACCTGCGCGTTGTGCACCGCTGCGTGCACCTTGAGCCGGTTGCGGATGATGCGGGCATCGTTGAGCAGCCGCTCGATGTCGCGCTCGCCGTAGGCCGCCACGGTGTCCACGTCGAAGCCGGAATAGGCCGCGCGGAAGCCCTCGCGCTTCTTCAGGATGGTTTCCCAGCTCAGGCCGGCCTGGTTGATCTCCAGCAGCAGCCGTTCGAACAGCTCGCGCTCGTCGCGCTGCGGGAAGCCGTATTCGTGATCGTGGTAATGGCCGTGAACCGGGTGGCCGGGGGCGATCAGGCAGTAGCCGCTCATGGGCGTGATTCCTTGTAGGCGGTTTCATCGATGGTCCGGGGCGGGCCGCCATCGACGGACAGGCGGGGCCAGCGCGGTGCCTGCAGGTGCAGCTGGCCGTCGCGCAACGCGGTGTTGTTCCGGGCGATGCTGGTCGTGCCGTCCGCCTCCGGGAAGGACACCGTGCCGACATCCTCCCAGTGGCCCTCGCTGCGGGCATGCACCCGGCAGTAGGGGTGACGATGCGGCGACAGGTTGCACAGCAGTACCTCGTCCACACCGTCGCTGTCCAGGTCGCGGCGGAGCACCACGCAGTCCTGGCCCACGTCCAGGCAGTCGCTGGTGGCCAGCGTGCGCGCCAGCACGGCCTGCCACCAGTCCGGGTCCGGCGTGGGCAGACCCTTGGCGACGGTCAGCTGACGCCGCAGCGCGGGCAGGTCGGCGATGCCATCGTCGATATCGCCCAGTTGGTTGTCGCGCCCCCATCGCGTGTCGCGGGCCAGCGCGGCCGCGATCACGCCTGCGGCGCGTGCATCCTGGCTGAAGCGAGGGTCGCGCTGCAGTGTCTTGAGTGCCTCCACGCCGTGGCGGCCGTAGGCGAAGCGCAGCGCGGTGGCCTGCTCGGCGTCGATCGCCGGTGCCTGGGCCTGCACGCGGGCGAGCTGGCTGGCGGTACTGATCCGCAGCGGGTCGAGCAGCGGCGAGTTGGCCAGCACCGCGCTGCCCAGCACCGCCCAGCACATCCAGCGGTTCACCGGTTCAAGCCGCTGCAGCCAGCGCGCGCCCGGGCGCAGCACAGCCAGCGCATAGCCCAGCGCGTAGCCGCACACCAGCACCGCCACCAGCGCGCCCCAGAAGCGTTCCGGGGTCCAGCCGTACTGGGCGATGCGCAGGCCCATCGCGTAAAGCGCCACGGCGGCGTAGACCGGCAACGCCAGCAGGGCCGCCTCGACCAGCCGGCGCAGCCAGGCCGGGTAGGACGTCTGGTCGCTATCGTGCTGGTAGACCGCGTTGACGAACATCACCAGCAGCAGCGACAGGGTGATCAGCAGGCTGGCCGCCGAGCGGGTGCGCCACAGCGGCTCGAGCCCGGTGAACGGCAGGCTGAGGACGAACAGCAGCGCAATGAAGGCCAGCAGCGGCAACAGCCCGCGCCCCACGGCGAACAACACCGAGCGCACCATCTGGATGGCGCGGTGCTGGGTTCGCCCGATCAGCACGCCGAAACCGAACAGGGTGCCGGTGGCCAGCGCAATGAACGCCGCCTCGCCGAACAGGTCGCGGAAAAAGCGGATATCCACCAGCTGGAACAGCGCCGCCCACAGCCACAGCAGCAGCCAGGTCAGCCCGGTGAAGGCCACGGCCAATGCCAGCGTCAATCCGTTCTGCCAGGCGTGTTCGAACAGGGCCGCGTAGGGCGCACGCC
>NZ_QAIW01000194.1:32084-33127 GCF_003061285.1 Stenotrophomonas sp. HMWF003
ATCGAGAACGGCCACAGCACGGCCCCCTGGTCCAGGCCCTTGGCCCCGCCGCCGAGCGTCCAGCCGATACCGCTGGCCAGGGCCAGCACCAGTAGCGAGGCCAGCCCGGCGTGCAGCCACAGGCGGCGGTCGCGCAGCTGCACCAGCGTCAGGGCCACGGCGGTGGGCACGCTCAACACCCAGGCATACCAGCACACGCGGTGGCCGAGATCGTGGAAGGGCCAGCGGTCGGCGGTTTCCTGCGCGGCGTACAGCATCAGCCCCTGCAGCAATGCGATCAGCACGATGGCGCTGCGCGAGGTGGTGGGGAGTGCAGGGCTGGCAGTCATGCGGTGCGGTCCTTCCTGGAAGGCCTGCATCCTAGCAGCGCTCACGCCCGTGCCCCGGGCCCAGCGGTTAGAATGGGCGCATGTCCGAGCTCTCCACCTCTCTCGCCCATCACCTGCTGGTCGCGCTGCCTTCGCTGACCGATCCCACCTTCGCGCGCAGCGTGGCGCTGATCTGCCAGCACGACGACAACGGTGCCATGGGCGTGCTGGTCAACCAGCCGTCCGAGTACACCCTGGGCGACGTGTTGGCGCAGATGGAAATCACCACCGACAGCCCCGACCTGCGGGGCCAGATCGTGCTCAACGGCGGCCCGGTGCACCCCGAGCGCGGCTTTGTCATCCATGACGATGCGCGCAGCTGGGATTCCAGCCTGGCCGTGGGCGACGGCGTGTTCCTGACCACCTCGCGCGACATCCTCGAAGCGATGGCCCGTGGCGAAGGCCCGCGCAATGCCCTGGTCACCCTTGGGTGCGCCGGCTGGAGCGAAGGCCAGCTGGAAAGCGAGCTGGGTGAGAACAGCTGGCTGACCGTGCCGGCCGATAGCGAACTGCTGTTCAGTACGCCGTTCGAACAGCGCTGGCAGGGCGCCGCCTCGCGCATTGGCGTCGACCTGTTCCTGCTCACCGATTACAGCGGCCATGTCTGAGCCCGCCGCGCCACCGCCGGCTGCTGGCGCCGTCGGCACCATCCGCCGCGATGGCACCGTGCTGGGC
>NZ_QAIW01000194.1:33137-33956 GCF_003061285.1 Stenotrophomonas sp. HMWF003
CATCGGCGTGGCCATCGGCAGTTCGTTCGGCACCCACGCCCGCGCGATCGCGGTGGTGGATGTGCACGGCAACGGCCCGGACTGGGCCGCGGTGGAGCGCCTGATCAAAGAATGGCGGCCCGACGGCCTGGTGGTGGGCGACCCGCTCACCCTGGACGGCCAGGACCAGCCCAACCGCAAGCGTGCGCAGGGCTTTGCCCGCCAGCTGCGGGAGCGTTTCAAGCTGCCGGTGGTGCTGGTCGACGAGCGCTCCAGCTCGGTCGAAGCGGCCCGCCGGTTTGCCGTCGAACGTGCCGAAGGCCGCAAGCGTCGCCGCGATGCCGCCACCCTCGATGCCGTGGCCGCCGCGGTCATCATCGAGCGCTGGTTGTCCTGCCCGGACGATGCCACCCCCGTTTCCTGACTCACAGACCCCCGCCCATGACCGCTTCGCAACTTGATTCCGATGGACGCCTGCGCCACCTGCTGACCCTGGAAGGTCTGCCCCGTCAAACCCTGTTGCAGCTGCTCGACCGTGCCGGCCAGATCCGCGATGCGGCGGTGGGCCGGGTGGGCAACAAGCGCCACGTGCTGGGCGGCTCGGCGGTGTGCACGCTGTTCTTCGAACCGTCCACGCGCACCCGCAGTTCGTTCCAGCTGGCCGCGCAGCGGCTGGGCGCGGACGTGCTGAATTTCGACGCCTCGACCTCGTCCACGCGCAAGGGCGAAACCGCCTGCGACACGCTGAAGAACCTGGAAGCGATGGGCGTGCGCGGCTTCGTGGTGCGCCACCCTGATGATGGCGCCGTGGCCGCACTGGCGGCGGCCGCCGGCGAGGGC
>NZ_QAIW01000194.1:33975-41827 GCF_003061285.1 Stenotrophomonas sp. HMWF003
CCAGGGCCTGCTGGACATGCTGACCCTGCGCCAGGCCAAGGGCAGCGATTTCTCGAAGATGAAGGTGGTGATCGTCGGCGACGTGAAGCATTCGCGCGTGGCCCGCACCGACCTGCACGCCCTGCGCACGCTGGGCGTGGGCGAGATCCGCGTGTGCGGCCCGCAGTCGCTGCTGCCGGACGACGACACCCTCAAGGGCTGCATCGTCGGCCAGGATTTCGATGCCATGCTGGAAGGCGTGGATGCGCTGATGATGCTGCGCCTGCAGCGCGAGCGCATGGAAGAGGGCCTGGTGCCGTCGATCGAGCAGTACCACGCGCAGTACGGCCTGGACGCCAAGCGCCTCACGCGCGCCGGCAGCGATGCCGCCGTGCTGCACCCGGGCCCGATCAACCGCGGCGTGGAAGTCACCGACGAGGTGGCCGACGGCCCGCAGTCGTGGGTGCTGCGCCAGGTCGCCAACGGCGTCGCCGTGCGCATGGCGGTGTTGGAGACGTTGTTGGGGTGAATCCCACACGGGTAGTGCCGGCCGCTGGCCGGCTCTGCAGCGAACCACCCGCAATCACGTAGCGCCGGCCGCTGGCCGGCTCTGCACGAATCCATCGGTATGAAGAGCCGGCCAGCGGCCGGCACTACCGTTGTGTCCGCGAGGAGCCGGCCAGCGGCCGGCACTACCGTTGTGTCCGCGAAGAGCCGGCCAGCGGCCGGCACTACCGCTGTGGCCGCGAGGAGCCGGCCAGCGGCCGGCACTACCCGGTCCACAGGCTCCAGGCGTACGGGTAGTCCTCGATCTGCTCGCTCAGACCTGCCCGGACGGGATTGCCCAGGATGTACATGGCGTGGCGATGCAGCGAATCGTCCGACCGTACAGCGTGATCGTGATAGCCAGCCTGCCACAGCGCGCCACCTCGACCGAGCGTTCGGTTGATGGCCAGGGCACTCGACGATTTGAAACGGCGCGCGATGCCTGCCAGCGGCTGGCTCCCGAGTTCCACCAGCCAATGCACATGATCGGGCATCACCACCCAGGCCAGTGACCGGGCGTAACCACGTTGGTCGATGTTGCGCAGGTGGTTCATGGCGATGGCCGCCAGGTTGGGGTCATCAAACCAGCGGCGTCGGCCGTGACAGACCATCGTCAGGGTGTACGCCTGTCCGGGAAGCGAACAACGGCCGATGCGCAGTCGGAAAGAGCTCATGGGGCATGGTGATTGATCGTCCAGCGCAGGGGTGTCAGGCAAACGCGCACGCGTCGGTGGTGCAACAACGCGGCAATGCAGGTCGCCGGCCGCAAACGGGTAGTGCCGGCCGCTGGCCGGCTCCCAGCCAGCCAACGGTAGTGCCGGCCGCTGGCCGGCTCTGCATGAATCCAGCGGTATGAGGAGCCGGCCAGCGGCCGGCACTACCGGGTTGGGTTGCGAGGAGCCGGCCAGCGGCCGGCACTACCGGGTTGGGTTGCGAGGAGCCGGCCAGCGGCCGGCACTACCGGGTTGGGTTGCGAGGGGCCGGCCAGCGGCCGGCACTACCGGGTTGGATTGCGCGGAGCCGGCCAGCGGCCGGCACTACCGGGTTGGATTGCGAGGAGCCGGCCAGCGGCCGGCACTACCCGGTTGCGGGATCCAGGAACCGGTATGCGGCGGTACGTTTATCGCTTCTGCGCCCACAACCACGCCCACATCGCGTCATCGGCATAGGTGGCGTCCCACGCGTTGTGGTTGCCGTCCCGGTATTCGGTGTAACGCACGTCCTTGGCCCCGGCCTGCGCGAAGGCCGCCTTCAACCGGCGGTCGTCTTCGGGCGGCACCACGTCATCGCGGGCGCCATGGAACATCCAGATCGGGGTGTGTTTCAGGCGTTGGGCGATGGCGGCGTACGGGTCGGCTTCATGCGCCACGTCTTCCACGAACAGGGTCGGGCGCACCGCACGCGGGGCCAGTACCGCCCCGCATACCGGTACGATCGCGGCGAAGCGCTGCGGTGCGTCCAGCGCGATGTTCCAGCTGCCATAGCCGCCCATCGACATGCCGGTGAGGTACTGGCGCTGCGGGTCGGCGTTGAACTCGGCCACGGTGGCATCCAGCGCGGCCAGCGCGATGCGGGTGTTGCCGCCCGACCACTCGCCGTCGCCCGGTACCTGGGGCAGCACCACCAGTGCGGGGAAGGTATCGGCATGGCGGCGCAGGTAGGGCCCCAGCCCGGCCTCGGTCTGGGCCTGGTTGTCGGTGCCGCGTTCGCCCGAACCGTGCAGGAACAGCACCACCGGCAGACGATCGGGCTGCGCCCGTGCGCCGCGTGGCACGAAGACCTGGTAGTACGCGGTGCGACCGTCCACCTTCACGGCGCGGGCTTCGAAATGGCCCACCTCCTGGCGGGTGGATGCGCACCCGGCCAGCGTCAGCATCGCCATTGCCCACAGCAGCCACCGCGCGTGTCGTCGTGCCATTGCCCATCCTCGACTGGAAACGTTTTCAGTCTAGGCGCCCCGGCGCGCCGGGGCATCGTGCAGTGCATCAGTCCGGGCGCGGCGCGGCGGCCAGGATCTCCATCTGCTCGATCGCCTCGGGGTGCCCATCGGCGGCGGCGGCCTGTACCTGGGCCAGGCTAGGGTGGACCACCAGCAGGATCGGGTTTTCGCACTGCGGGCAGTCGAACTGCGCTTCGTCTTCGTGCAGTTCCATCGGCATCTGACGCGCGCTGCCCTGCCATTCGCAGGCGGCGCAGGTATACGTTGCGTCGCGCCAGCCGGGGACGAAGTAGTTGTCGAGGGTCACGGCCATGCGGGGTCCAGGGTCAGTGCAGCAGGATCAGGGTGGCCAGGCCCAGGAAGCTGAAGAAGCCCATCACGTCGGTGACGGCGGTCACCACCACGGTGCCGGCCACAGCCGGATCGACGTTCATGCGCTTGAGCATCAGCGGCAGCAGCACGCCCGCCAGCGCCGCGGCGCAGAAGTTGATGATCAGCGCCAGGGTGATCACCAGCGACAGCAGGAAACTGTGGAACCACAGGAAGGCGATGATGCCCACCACCGTGCCGATCAGCGTGCCGTTGATCAGCGCCACCCGCGATTCCTTCCACAGCAGGATGCGCGCATTGCTCGGGCCCACCTGGCCCAGCGCGATGCCGCGCACCATCAGGGTCAGTACCTGCACGGCGGCATTGCCGCCGACGCCGGCCACGATCGGCATCAGCACCGCCAGCGCCACCACCTTCTGCAGGGTCAGCTCGAACTGGCCGATCACGCTGGCCGCCAGGAACGCGGTGCACAGGTTGATGCCCAGCCAGACCACGCGGCCGCGCACGGCACGCTTGATCGGCGAGAACAGGTCTTCCTCTTCGTCCAGACCGGCCGCGCCCAACGCCTGGTGCTCGGCCTGCGACCGGATGATGTCGACCACGTCATCGATGGTGATGCGGCCGAGCAGGATGTTGTTGTCGTCCACCACCGGGGCGGACACCCAGTCATGATCGGAGAACTGCCGGGCCACTTCCTCGGCGCCTTCGCCGACGTCGATGGCCGGTTGCTCGTCGTCGATCAGCCGGTTGATCGGGGTGTTGTCTTCATGGGTGACCAGCGCGGCCAGCGACAGCCGGCCCAGGTACTGGTGGCGGCGGCTGACCACGAACAGGTGATCGGTATGGTCGGGCAGTTCGCCGCGCAGGCGCAGGTAGCGCAGCACCACGTCCACATTGACGTCGGCGCGCACGGTCACCACGTCCGGGTTCATCAGGCGGCCGGCGCTGTCCTCGGGGTAGGACAGCACCTGTTCAAGCCGCTCGCGGTTCTCGCGGTCCATCGACTTGAGCACTTCGTCGATGACCGTGTCCGGCAGGTCCTCGACCAGGTCGGCCAGGTCATCGATGTCCAGGTCTTCGACCGCGGCGATGATTTCGTCCGGGTCCATGTCGGCCAGCAGGCTTTCGCGCACTTCTTCGCCGACGTGGACCAGCACCTCGCCATCGTCCTCCGGGTCGACCAGGCCCCACACCACTTCGCGCTTGCCCGGCGGCAGCGATTCCAGCAGGTTGCCGATCTCGGCCGGCGCCAACGTGTTGACCAGCCGGCGCACCGGACCCAGTCGCCCGCTGTCCAGTGCATCGGACAACAGCCGCAGCTGGCGTGCCGTCTTGTCGTGGCGTACGGCTTCGGCCATGGGCAGCTCCTGCGGGAAAAGAAAAGGCCGCGATCCGGACAGGATGCGGCATGCGGGGTGGTCAGCGCGTCATTATCGCGTGCTTGTGTGTCAATCGGGTAGGGCGCAGACGGCGATGCGCGTGGGACGCACGCATTCAACGACGGTAGTGCCGGCTGCTGCCCGGCAACCACGCATACCGATCCGAAGGTTCATGCGGAGCCGGCCAGCGGCCGGCACTACCGGGCCTTCTCGATCCAGCGTTCGATGCCACGCCGGTCGCGCGCCTGCATCAGCTTCGGCGCCATCGCCTGCAGCGCGGACAGGTCGCTGTCGCGGATCGCGCGGCGCACTTCCAGCAGCGTGCCCGGATGCAGGCTGAACTCGGTGAGGCCCAAGGCCAGCAGCAGCGGGGTCATGCGCGGGTCGCCGGCGATCTCGCCGCACACCGCCACCGGAATGTCATAGGCCTGGCCGGTGCGCAGGATATGCGCCAGCAGGCGCACCACTGCCGGATGCAGCGGCGAGTACAGCTCGGTGACCGCTTCATTGTTGCGGTCGGCGGCCAGCAGGTACTGCACCAGGTCGTTGGTGCCGATCGACAGGAAGTCGACCAGGTCGATGAAGCTCTCCAGCGCGATCGCCGCAGCGGGCACCTCGATCATCGCGCCGAACGGAATGTGTTCGGCCACCTCATGGCCTTCGGCGCGCAGCAGCTCGGCCTGCTTGGCCAGGCGCCGGCGCACCGCGAGGATCTCCTCGCGGGTGCTCACCATCGGAATCAGGATGCGCAGCTTGCCGTAGGCCGAGGCACGCAGGATCGCGCGCAACTGGGTGTCGGCCACCTTCGGCCGGGCCAGCGACAGGCGCACCCCGCGCAGGCCCAATGCCGGGTTTTCCTCGTTGCTCAGGGTCAGCCCGGTGCGGTCGGCCTTGTCCGCGCCCAGGTCCAGGGTGCGGATGGTCACCGGCCGCCCGCTCATGCCCAGCGCGGCGTCGCGGTAGGTTTCAAACTGCTCCTGCTCATCGGGCAGCTCGTTGCGCTGCAGGAACAGGAATTCGGTGCGGTACAGGCCCAGCCCGTGCGCGCCCAGCGCATGGGCCTGGGTGACGTCTTCGCTGGATTCGGCGTTGGCCAGCAGCGCGATGTCGACGTTGTCGCGGGTGCGGGTCGGCTTGGTGCGGAGGCGGCCGAGTTCGCGCTGTTCGCGCGCGTGTTCGCGCAGGCGCACGCGGTAGTCGCGCAGGTCCGGGGCCTGCGGGTTGATGGTGACCGTGCCGTCGCTGCCATCCATGATCAGCACGTCGCCGTCGGCGACCTTCTGCAGCACGTTGGGTACGTTGACGATCAGCGGCAGGTGCAGGCTGCGGGCCAGGATCGCGCTGTGCGACAGCGCGCTGCCGCCGGCGGTGACGATGCCGACCACGCCGTGTGCCTGCAGCTGGGCCAGCTCGGACGGGGCGATGTTGTCGCAGACCAGGATTTCGCCGGCCATGCCTTTGACGTCCGGCGGGCGCTTCTGCAGGAACGCATGGATGCGGCCGATCACATGGTCCAGGTCGTCCATGCGGCTCTTCAGGTAGGCATCGTCCATGCCGTCGAAGACCTTGGCCAGGCGGTCGCGCTGCACGCGCAGGGCGTAGCCGGCGCTGTAGGGGCCGCTGCGGATCAGCTCATCCAGCCCGAACAGCAGCTCCGGGTCGTCCAGCAGCAAGGCGTGCAGGTCGAGGAACTCGCCGACTTCCTTGTTCAGGGCGCCCTGCAGGCGTTGGCGCAGGTCGTGCATTTCCGCCCGCGCCGCGTCCACGGCCTGGTGCAGGCGCTCCAGTTCGGCCTCCACCTTGGCCGGCGGGATGCGCTGTTCGGCCACTTCCAGCGCGTGCGGCAGCCGCACCCGGGCGCGGCCGAGCGCATTGCCACGCGAGGCACCGTGCCCGGTCAACAGCAGCGCGCCGGACGCGGTCCGGCTGGCGGCGGTCGATCCCGGTCGCGACGGCTGCCCCGGCATGGTCAGTTGTCCTCGTCGAAGCGCCGTTCGAACAGGCCCACTACCGCGTCCATCGCGGCGGCTTCGTCTTCGCCGTCGATGCGCACGGTGACCGGGGTGCCCTGGCCGGCGGCCAGCAGCATGACGCCCATGATGCTCTTGGCGTTGATCTCACGGCCCTTGGCGGCCATGGTCACGTTGCAGCGGAAAGGGGCCAGCTCCTGCACCAGCTTTGCAGTGGCGCGGGCGTGCAGGCCCAGGCGGTTGGATACGGTGAGTTCACGTTCAAGCATCGTCGACAATCGCTCCATTGCGAGTGCCTGCCGCGGCAGTGGCAGGCAGTTGATCCAGTCCCTGTTCCGGATAATTCATCACCCGCAACAACATCGGCAGGCTAAGCGCCGAAACCCGGCGTGCCGGGGTGCCCAGACGAGCCAGTTGCCCGGCCAGATTGCTGGGGCTGGCGCCGTACAGGTCGGTCAGGATCAGCACGCCCTGGCCACTGTCCACCCGGCGCAAGGCGGCCGAGGCGAGTGGGAGCAGGACGTCCAGGTCTGCGTCGAACGGTACTTCGAAAGCTTCGGTCTTCAGCGGCAGGTGCCGCAGCAGCCGGGTCGCCACATCCAACAGGGACGTGCCGACGCCGGGGTGTGTTACGAGGAGAATGCCACAGGTCATCCCCGAACGTTAACAGGTCAACATGAATTGGGGGTAGGGGGAGACCGCATGCGGACGACCCCGGGTAGCACCCGACCCTTGGTCGGGTGACATTTCAAATGGGGCCAGTGGCCGCAAAAAAAGCGCCTCCGCGCGCACGGCCCCCGATCCGGCGACATTTCTGTGTTCCAAATCGCGTGCCTGGGCCCGCCGTCAATCCAGTTCCCGGTGGAAGGTGGCCACTTCCGGCCAGCCCTGCTCACGGGCGTGGCGGGCCATGCGTTCGGCCAGGTACACCGAGCGGTGCTTGCCGCCGGTGCAGCCGAACGCCACGGTGACATAGCTGCGGGTGTCGTTGCCCAGTCGCGGCAGCCAGGTGTCCAGGAAGTCGATCAGCTGGCCGGCATAGCGCTGCACGTCGGGCTGGGCGTCCAGGTACTCGCGCACGGGGCGCTCGCGGCCGGACATCGGGCGCAGTTCGGGGTCCCAGTGCGGGTTGGGCAGCACCCGGGCGTCGAACACGAAGTCGGCCTCGGCCGGCACGCCGCGCTTGTAGGCGAACGATTCGAACAGCAGCGACAGCTTGCTGCCATGGCTCAGCGCGAACTCGGTGACCACCTTGCGGCGCAGCTGGTGCACGTTGAGGGTGGTGGTGTCGATCACCGCGTCGGCGGCGCGCCGCAGCGGCGCGGTCAGTTCGCGCTCGCGCGCGATCGCTTCGGGCAGCGACAGGCCAAGCTGGCTGAGCGGGTGGCGCCGGCGGGTGTCGGCGTAGCGCTTGAGCAGGGTTTCGTCGGTGGCATCGAAGAACAGCAGCTGCGCGTCCAGGCCGGCGGCCAGCGCGTCTTCGCGCCAGTGCGAGAGCTGGCTCAGGTCGCTTTGCCCGCGCACGTCGATGCCCACGGCAAGGCGGCGCGGCGCGTCGGCATCGTGGCCGGCCAGCAGGCTGCGCACGAAGTCCGGCAGCAGGTTGATCGGCAGATTGTCCGAACAGTAGTAGTCGAGGTCTTCGAAGGTTTTCAGTGCGACCGTCTTGCCGGAGCCGGACAGGCCACTGACGATGATCAGGGTGGCGG
>NZ_QAIW01000195.1:0-8087 GCF_003061285.1 Stenotrophomonas sp. HMWF003
GATGGTGGCCACGGCAAATGCCAGGGCGTACCACTTCATGCCCATCGCTTTTTCGATGTAGTACGCCGGGCCACCGCGGTAGCGGCCTTCGGCGGCCCCGGTGCGATCTTCTGGATGTGGGTCATGGGCTTCCTCGGTGCCTCCACCTCGTACGTGGAATGCACCCTGGCCCAGATCTACAAGACCAAGGACGCCGAAGGCCGCTACCGCGGTGGCCCGGCGTACTACATCGAAAAAGCGATGGGCATGAAGTGGTACGCCCTGGCATTTGCCGTGGCCACCATCATCGCCGCCGGCTTCCTGATGCCCGGCGTGCAGGCCAATGCCATCGCCGACAGCATCATCAACGCCTGCCGTGGCGGCGCCCTGTGCGGCCCGCTGGATGGCCAGGTGATGGGCATGGGATCGGTCCAGGCGCTGAAGCTGGGCATCGGCATCGTGGTGGCGCTGCTGCTGGGCGTGGTCATCTTCGGCGGGGTCAAGCGCATCGCCAACTTCGCCGAAGTGGTGGTGCCGTTCATGGCCGCCGCGTTCATCCTGATGGCCATCGTCATCATGATCATCAACTACGACCGCGTGCCGGAAATGTTCGGCATCATCTTCGACAGCGCCTTCGGCACGCACGCTGCGTTCGGCGCCATGATGGGCCTGGCCGTGGAGTGGGGCATCAAGCGCGGCATCTATGCCAATGAAGCCGGCCAGGGCTCGGGCCCGCACGCCGCGGCGGCCTCGGAGGTCTCGCACCCGGCCAAGCAGGGCTACGTGCAGGCCTTCGCGATCTACTTCGACACCATGATGGTGTGCACCGCCACCGCCTTCCTGATCCTGGCCAGCGGCACCTACAACGTGTACTCGCCGGTGGAAGGTGCCGCCCCGATCTTCCAGGGCCTGGCCGGTATCCCCGAAGGTGCCGGTTACGCACAGGCGGGCGTGGAAGCGGTGCTGCCGGGGTGGGGCGCCTCGTTCGTGTCGCTGGCGATCTTCTTCTTCGCCTTCACCACGATCATGGCCTATTACTACATGGCCGAAACCAACCTCAGCTACATCAACCACAACCGCAAGCGCCCGCTCACCGTGCTGGTACTGCGCCTGGGCATCATCGGCATGGTGGTGTTCGGTGCGTTCCACAACGCCACCCTGGCGTGGGCGCTGGGCGACATCGGCGTGGGCCTGATGGCCTGGTTGAACATCATCGCCATCCTGATCGTGCAGAAGCCGGCGATGCTGGCGCTGCGCGATTACGAACGACAGAAGAAGCTCGGCCTGGATCCGACCTTCGACCCCGATGCATTGGGCATCAAGAACGCCGATTTCTGGCGTCAACGCAAGCTGGAGTTGTCCCGTAGTGAATGATCCCTGGAAGAATGCCCGCCGCCCGTCTTCGCGGCCGCCGCGGGCCACCCCGCTGCCCCCGCGCGAGGGTGGCACGCCGCCACCGCCGGGGCGGGGCAACGACGAGCTGCGCCTGTACGGCTGGAATGCCGTGCAGGCCCTGTTCGACAAACGCCCGCAGGCGCTGCGCAAGCTGTACCTGGCCGAATCGCTGATCCCGCGCCTGCAGCCCATGCTGAAGTGGTGCGTGTCCAACCGCGTCGGTTACCGCGTGGTGGAAGAGGGCGACCTCAACAAGCTGGCCGCCACCACCCACCACGAAGGCGTGGTGGCCGACGTCCTGCGCGCGCCGATGCTGGAGCTGGGCGAGTGGCTGGGCACGCTGCCGGCCGGCACGCCGGCGCTGGCGCTGTGGCTGGACGGCGTGGGCAACCCGCACAATTTCGGCGCGATCCTGCGCTCGGCGGCGCATTTCGGCGTGGCCGGCCTGCTGCTGCCACCGGGCTCCACCCTGGCGTTGTCCGGCGCGGCCGCGCGCGTGGCGGAAGGCGGCGCCGAATCGGTACCGCTGGTGCGCCTGCCGGCAGTGCCGCAGGCGATGCAGCAGCTGCGCGAGACCGGCTTCGGCCTGGCCGCGACACTGGTGGACGGCGGCGACAACCTGTTCGCCAGCGACGTGCCGGCACGCCTGGTGTACGTGATGGGTGCCGAAGGCGAAGGCATGGACCGTGAGCTGGCGCAGGACTGCGATACGCAGGTGTCCATTCCGGGCACCGGCGCAGTGGAAAGCCTCAACGTGGCGTCGGCGACAGCGGTGCTGTTGGCGCACTGGTATGGACGTCAGGCACGCTGAGCAGGTGGTTTTCGGGTAGCGCGCCTGCGCGCTTGCCCAACGCGGTGTGATCGGTGTCACCGATAGTGTTGTGACTACAGCCGATTCGGATTTTTCGCATAGTGCGCTGGCCATGAGCTGCGTCACAGTGCTCGGCGGTGCTGTGTTGGGTAGGTGAGGAGAGACACCCACCCAGCGCGGCGCCGTTGTCCGGATCTCAGCCAGTCTGTGACGCTCACCGCGTGGGGTGTGACGAGTCCCGGTAGCCCGGTCGTTTTTCGACCGGGCTTTTTTATGCGCGACCGCCTGCACACGATCCCGGGTAGAGCCACCCATGGGGGGCTGCACGTACCCCACGAACACCCCATCTCCACGTTCCCGTCATTGCTCCACGCAATGAACAAGGCCGTTGCGATCATCGACCAAGAACGCAGAACAGCACCATCGCGCGTGATGCGAAATGGCGTGCGTGCGGCTCCGCACAGATCGGAAAAAACAGGGGTTTCGCACGTTGTTGCCGCCCGACGCGCTGTGCAGATTGGCACGGCGGTGTGCTTGAGCACCGTCTTCTTTCCAGTCTCACGGGAGCCTTGGCATGACCTTGTCCGCGTTGTCCTTTCATCGTGTCGCCGCGCCAGCGCTGGTGGCCGTTTTCATGGGGCTTGCCGCCCCGCACGCCGCTGCGCAGGTGCGCAGCCTTGACGGTGTGAACTTCACCGGCCCGCTGGTCACCGCCAACCCGGCCGGGGTGCCGCGCGGCCACTGGTACATCGAGCCCTACCTGGTCCGCGTCGACAGCGATGCCGGTTACGACGCCAACGGCCGCCGCCAGCGCAGCAGCGACAGCGGCGCCTGGCTCACCGTGGTGCCCATCGCCTACGGCATGGGCGAGCGTGTCACCGCGCAGGTCAACCTCAGCGCCGCCCGTGCCGACGCGGCCGGCGCGCGCAGCGGCGCGGTACGTGCCGGTGACACCACCGCACGGCTGCAGTACCTGCTGCAGGCCCCCAGCGCCGACGGCACGCGCCCGGCCATTTCGGTGGCGCTGCTGCAGCGCTTCGCCACCGGCAGCTACGACCGCATCGGCGGCAATCCACTCAACGCCCAGGGCGATGGCGTGCAGCGCACCACCTTCGCACTCGGTGTGCAGCAGGTGCTGTGGATGCCCAACGACCGCCCGTTGCGCTGGCGTGGCCAGCTCAGCGCCAGCCCGGCACCGGCACGCGTGGCGCTGCACGACAGCAGTGTGTACGGCACCGATCCCGGCTTCCGGGGCAGCATCGCGCGCGGCTCGTTGCTGGGTCTGTCGTTGGGGGCCGAGTACAGCTTCAACGCGCGCTGGGTGGCCGCGCTGGACATCACCGCCAGTCGCGAGAGTGACCAGCACATCACCGGCTATGCCCCCGGCAGCGAGGGCCTGCGCAGCATCAACCAGCGCCGGCCGTCCAGCAGCAACATCAGCCTCGCACCGGCCGTCGAATACCACTTCAGTCCGTCGCTGGGGCTGATCGCCGGCGTGGAGTTCAGCGTGGGCGGCCGCAACAGTGGCGCGTTCGTCAGCCCGCAGATCGCGCTCGGGATGTTCTTCTGATGCGCGCGCCCTCGATCCTCCGCAGCACCATCGGGAGCCGCCCATGACCGTCGAATCCATCGTGGCCCGCCTGCTCGACCTGGTCTGGAGCCCGGCGCTGGTGGGGCTGTGCCTGTTGGCTGGCCTGTACTTCAGCGTGCGCACCCGTTTCATCCAGCTGCGTGCATTGCCGGACATGCTGCGCCTGTTGTTCAGTTCCAGCAGCTCGGCTTCCGGGGTGTCCTCGTTCCAGGCGCTGAGCCTGTCACTGTCCAGCCGGGTCGGCGTCGGCAACATCGCTGGCGTCGCGATGGCGATTGCCTACGGCGGTCCCGGTGCGATCTTCTGGATGTGGTGCGTGGCCTTCCTCGGGGCCAGCAGCGCCTTCATCGAATCCACCCTGGCGCAGATCTACAAGGAGCGTGATGCCAACGGGCAGTATCGCGGCGGCCCCGCGTATTACATCGAACGCGCACTGGGTCAGCGTTGGTACGCCGTGGCCTTCGCGATCAGCGCGGTGATCGGCTGCGGGCTGTTCCTGCCGGGCACCCAGTCCAACGCGATCGCCAGCGCGCTTGACGGCGCCTGGGGCATTCCCGCCAGCGCATCGGCGGCCGGTATGGTGGTCGTGGTCGGGTTGGTGATCTTCGGCGGCGTGCGCCGCATCGCCAACGTGGCGCAGGTGGTGGTGCCGGTAATGGCGATCGGCTACCTGCTGGTGGCTGCGGTGGTGATGGCGCTCAACGTGGACGCGCTGCCGGGCATGGCGCGGCTGATCGTCGACAGCGCGTTCGGTACCGACGCCGCGTTTGGCGCGATGATCGGCACTGCCATCCAGTGGGGCGTGCGTCGCGGGGTGATGTCCAACGAGGCCGGCATGGGCAGCGGCGCGCATCCGGCCGCGGCCGCCGAGGTCTCGCACCCGGTCAAGCAGGGGCTGGTGCAGGCGTTCTCGGTCTACATCGACACCCTGGTGGTGTGCAGCGCCACCGCGTTCCTGGTGTTGTCCACCGGTGCCTACAACGTGTACGACCCGACCGCAGCCAGCCACGCCGGCATGCTGGTGGCGAACGTGCCCGGGCTGGCTGCGGGGCCGCACTTCGTGCAGCACGCGGTGGAATCGGCGTTGCCCGGGTTCGGGACGGCCTTCATCGCCCTGGCGATCCTGCCCTTCGCGTTCAGCACCATCCTGGCGCTGTACTACAACGCCGAAACCAATGTGGTGTACCTGTGCCGCAACCAGCATCGGCCGTGGGTGCTGCGGCTGTTCCAGGTGGCGTTCCTGGGCGTGGCGACGTGGTCGGCGGTCAACACCGCAACGGTGGCGTGGTCGCTGGGCGACATCGGCGTCGGCCTGATGAGCTGGTTGAACATCATCGCGTTGCTGCTCTTGCAGAAGCCGGCGTTGGCCGCATTGCGCGACTACGAGAAGAGCCGGCGTGCCGGCATCGATCCGGTGTTCAACCCGCAGGCGGCCGGCGTTGCCCGGGCGGAGCTGTGGAACGAGATCGCCGCGCGCGGCGGCAAGTGAGCAGGGCAGGGACCGTGGCCTGGCGCCACGGTCCCTGCGGGCTGTCATTCGTTCGGCGGCGTGGTCGGCTTGGCTTCGCTGCCGAAGCTGCCGTCGGCCTCGGCGGCCAGGTAGGCAAACACGGTGTAGGCGGCTACGTTCTGTGCCAGTGCCGCCGGGTCGATCTTGTCCAGGGTGTCGTCGGCGGTGTGGTGCAGGTGGAAGTAGTCGCTGCCGTCCTGCGCCAACCACGCCCAGGCACCGCCCTTGGCGGCCAGCGGGCCTACGTCGGGGCCCGGGCCGCCCTTGTCGGCGGCGTACTCGATGCCCAGCGGCTTGAGCACCTCGGCGATCTGGCGGGTGGCGTCGCGCGAGCCCTGCGGGTTCGGCGAGCCGGTGTTGAAGGCGTAGATGCGGCCGGCGCCGAAGTCGCTCTCGGCGGCCAGCTGGTGCAGCACCACGTCCTTGGCATGCGCCTCGGCATAGGCCTTGCCGCCGTACAGACCCTGTTCCTCGTTGGCGAACGCCACCACGCGGATGGTGCGCTTCGGCGCCTGCTTGAGCTGGCCGATCAGATGGCCCGCGGCCATGGTGATGCCCACGCCGGCGCCATCATCCACCGCGCCGGTGCCCAGGTCCCAGGAATCGAGGTGGCCGCCGATCACCACGACTTCCTTGGGCAGGCTGCGCCCGGTGATTTCGCCGATGACGTTGTACGAGGTGGCCTTGCCGTCCCACCCGCAATCCAGGCTCAGCTTCAGCGTGGTACTGCCGAGGGCGACCAGGCGGGCGAGCTGGTTGGCATCGGGAACCGACAATGCGGCGGCCGGTACCGGCGTCAGGCCCTCGTCGAAACGGGTGATGCCGGTGTGCGGCACGCGGTGCGAATCGGTACCGGCCGAGCGCATCACAAAGCCCACCGCGCCCTTGCGGATCGCCTCGGACGGACCCTTGCTGCGCACGGCGCCCCCGTTGCCGTAATCACGGCCGTCGCGGTAGGCGGTCATCTGGTAGTCGACGAAGGCGATCTTGCCCTTCAATGAGCCTTCCGGCGCGGCCTGCAGCGCAGCCAGGTCGGCAAAGCGGACCACCTCGGCCTCGACCGTGCCGCCCGGGCTGCCGCCCAGCGCGGTAATGGTCAGCGGCTGGGCGTGCTTGCCGATCACCTGGGCGTGTTCACTGCGGCGCTCCCACTTGGGGAAGGTCACCGGCTCGGTCCAGACCTTGTCGAAGCCCAGTGCCTTGAACTTGGCCACGGCCCAGGCCACGGCGCGGGCATCGGCTTCGCCACCGGCGATGCGCGGGCCGATCTCGGTGGTGAGCGACTCGACCACCTTCCAGCCGGTGTCGTCCTTGAGGGCCTGCTCGCGCAGTTCGGCGGCGGTGGCCAGCGATTTGGGCGCCAGCGTGGTGGGGCCGGTCGCCGCGAACGCCGGGGCGGCCAACAGTGCGAGGGAGGATGCGATGGCAAGGACGCGGCGACGCATGGACAGCTCCGGAAAGCAGGACAGAAGCGTCCGAGCTTAGCAGCCTGCCTGCGCCCCGCATGGGCGGTAGGTCATGGTTGTGCGGACGCTGTTTTCCATACGCGAAAGCCCCGCCGGGGCGGGGCTTTCGCATGGGCATCGGCAACCGCCAGAACCACGCCGGTGGTGCCGGACGCTGGACGGCTGCGCATGAACCGGACATCGCACAGACCGGTAGTGCCGGCCGCTGGCCGGCTCTGCATGAACCCATCATCGCGCGGACCGGTAGTGCCGGCCGCTGGCCGGCTCTGCAGACATCCAGCATCGTCTGGAGCCGGCCAGCGGCCGGCACTACCCGTGGGCGTCCTGATTGGCTGCGGACCGTGTCTCAGCGCTTCAGGTTGTCGCGGATTTCGCGCAGCAGCAGCACTTCTTCGGCCGGTGCGGCCGGTGCGGCTTCCTTCTTGCGGGCGAGGCGGTTGATCACCTTGACCACCAGGAAGATCGCGAACGCCACGATCAGAAACTGTACCAGCGTGTTGAGGAAGTCACCGTAGCCGATCACCACCGCGGGAATTTCCTTGCCGTCCGGTGCCAACCGTGCCGGTGCAAGAGTCCAGGCAAGCTGCGAAAAATCCACCCGCCCGATCAGCCAGCCCAGCGGCGGCATGATGATCTTGTCCACCAGTGCGGTGACGATCTTGCCGAACGCCGCACCGATCACGACACCGACCGCCAGGTCGATGACGTTGCCACGCATGGCAAATTCCTTGAACTCGGTAAACATTCCCATCGGGCTCTCCTGTGGCGGGTAATCAAATGACGGCGCAGCGTAACGCAGCAGGTGTCATCCGGCGATGATGCCGTGGCGCTCGGCTACATTCTCCAGGCGCGCGCTGAAACGGTCGCCGGGCTTCAGTGCTGCCACGCCGGCCGGGGTGCCCATGAAGACCAGGTCGCCGGCCTTCAAGGCCCACAGTTTGGACAGCTCGTGGAGGATCTCCGGCACGTTCCAGATCATCTGGTCCAGCAGCGATTGCTGGCGCACTTCGCCGTTGATTTCCAGCGACAGGTTGAGCGCGGCCAGGTCGCCCACTTCACCGGCCGGCACCAGTTCGCTGATCGGCGCGGAATGATCGAAGCCCTTGGCCGGGTCCCACGGATGCCCCTTGGCCTTGGCTGCTGCCTGCAGGTCGCGGCGGGTCAGGTCCAGGCCGACGCCGTAGCCGAACACCAGCGCCTCGGCCTGGTCCACCGGCAGTTCGCCGGCCGGCGCGTCGCGACCGATCGCCACCACCAGCTCCACTTCGTGGTGCAGGTCGCCGGTGGCAGGCGGGTAGGGGATCACATCGTCGTGCCCGACCACGATCGCATCGG
>NZ_QAIW01000195.1:8102-14593 GCF_003061285.1 Stenotrophomonas sp. HMWF003
GAACATCGGACGCCCGCGGTCATCGGCTGCGGGAACGGCGGCGCCCATCTCGCGCGCGTGGTCGGCGAAGTTGCGCCCAACGCAGTAGATGCGGCGCACCGGGAACGTGCCGCCACCGGCCACCGGAATGCGCGGTTGCTCGGGCGTGGGAATTACATCGGTCATGCTCGCGTCCTGTCACGTTGGGTCACAGGCAGTCTAGAACGAGCGCGCGCGCGGTGCCACGCCGAACGTGGCCGAATACGGGACAGGCTGGGGCCGCGCGACGGCGCGGCAATCACTCAACGCGACAGCGGCAAGGCCTGCTTGCGAACCACGCGGTACTCGGCGTCAACCACCTGCGGGTCGCTCGGGCGCGCGCCCTGCTTGCGCTGGGCAAGCAGCTTCCACGCAACGCCGGCGATGATCATCGCCGCGCCCACGAACACCCCCACGAATACCAGCGCGGCCAGGATGGCCAAGCCCAACAGACCCACCGCGACGCGCACCAACGGATGGCGCGGCTTGCGCGGCGCGAACAGGGTGCGGAACGTGTTGAACTGGAAGTAGCGCTTGTACATGGCGTTTCTTTGGGCTGAAGTCAGCGAGCCATCAGTATCCGGGGTGGTCCCTGTCATTGAGTGAAAAACTCGTTAAACGTACCGCGCTTTCATTTCAAATCAATGACTTGTGTTCATCGCCGGGCCAGCCACGTGACGGCGTGAGAGAATGCCGCCCCGTTGAATACGCGTGCCGACATGTCCGTTTCCCATACCGCCGCCGCTCCCCTGATGGCCCTGGACGCCATTGCCGACGCAGGCTTTGCCGAGGTCGAGGTCACCCTGGACGGCGACAGTGAATCGCTGGTCATGTACCGCGCCGGTGACGACGTCCGCGGGTGGCTGAACATCTGTCCGCATGCCGGCCGCCGCCTGGACTGGGCCCCGGGACAGTTCCTGAAAAGCCGCGAGGGCCACCTGGTGTGCGCCGCACACGGCGCGTCGTTCTCGCTCGACGACGGCAGCTGCGTGGCCGGCCCGTGCAAGGGCGACCGCCTGCGCGAAGTGCCGCTGCAGGTGCGCGACGGCCAGGTGTGGCTGCGGTAGGGAGCGACCGTGGGTCGCTACGCCATCCTCAGAACATCAGGTTGATCATCGCCACCACCACGATGGTGTAGATCAACGACAGCGGTGCACCCACGCGCCATAGCTCGCGCGGGGTGTAGTTGGCCGGCCCGGTGATCATCGAGATCACCGGATTGGACGCGGTCATCAGGTTGTTGGACGCCGACAACGCCACGATCAACGCGAACGCGGTGGGGTTGCCGCCCGCGGCCAGCGCCAGGTTCACCGCGATGGGCACCATCACGATGGTCGCGCCCACGTGGCTGATGGTCAGCGAAAACACGGTGGTCAACAGCGCCAGCGCGATCTCCAGTACCCACACCGGAATGCCGGTGGGCAGGCGGTCGATGGTATGCCCGGCCACCCACGCCGCCGCGCCGCTGCTGTCCATGGCCCAGCCCAGCGGAATCAGGCCGGCCATCATGAAGATGGTCTTCCAGTTGATCGAGGCGTACGCCTCGTCCATGCGCAGCACGCCGGTGAGCAGCATGCCGGCCACGCCGGTCATCAGGGTCAGTGCCACCGGCAGCTTGGAGGTCAGCGCGATCAGGATGGTGATGGCGAAGATGCTCATCGCGATCTTGAACTTGTGCGGGCGCTGCTCGCCCTTGGGGTAGTCGGTGACCACCACGAAGTCGCGGCTCTTGGCGGCCTGGGCCAGGTCGGTCCAGATGCTGTGGAAAACCAGCATGTCGCCGGCGCGCAGGGCTACGTTGCGCACGTCCTCGCGGATCACCTGCTTGTCGCGGTTGATCGCCAGCAGGCTGATCCCGCGCTGCTTGCGCAGCCGCAGTTCCGAGGCGGTCTTGCCGATCACGTCGGAGGTGGGCGGCACCACGGCCTCGGAAATACCGGCGCGGCTCGGGTTGAACAGGTCGCCCAGGTGCTTCAGGCGCGAGGACATGCGCAGGAACTGGTTCTGCGCGAAGTCGTTGACCTGCGCGCGGGCGCCCATCACCCCCAGCACGCTGCCCACCCAGATGCGCATCTCCGCCGGCGGTGCCAGCCGGGTGTCGTTGCCGGTCTTGAGCGCAAGCAGCAGCGGCGCGTCGTGCACGTTCTCCGCCTCGCCCAGGGTCATGCCCACGAGGGGGCTCTCGGCGCTGACCACCAGCTCGAACACGTCGCCTTCGATGCCGTAGGTCTTGGCGAAATAGCTTTCGGTACGCGCCGGGGTGACCCCGTCGTTGGCCAGGGTTTCTTCTTCAACCAGCTTGCGGTCGCCGAAGTAGCGGAAATACAGCAGCGAGGCGACCAGCAGCGCCACGCCGATCGGCAGCGGCGCGAACATGCGCAGCGGCTCGATGGTGGCCAGGCCCGAGGGCAGGTTGTTGTTGGCCGACGCCAGCAGATCGTTGAGCAGGATCAGCGGCGAATTGCCGACCATGGTCAGCGCACCGCCCATCACGATCGCCGCGGCAATCGGCAGCAGCAGGCGCTGCAGGGTCAGCCCGGTGCGTGCGGCCAGCCGCGAGGCCACCGGCAGGTACAACGCCATCACGGACGGGTTCTGCATGAACGAGGAGTTCAAGCCGGCAATGGCGGTAGTCATCATCAGCAGGCGGGTTTCCACCCCATGCCCCCGGCGCAGCAGCCACGCCGCCAGCCGGTTCAACGCCCCGGTGCGGTCCAGACCCGCACCGAGGATGGTGGTGGCGATGATGCTCATCACCGCATTACCGGAGAAGCCGCCGAAGATCTCCTCCGGCGCGATCAGGCCGGTGACACCCAGTACCACCAGCACCACCAGCGCCACCACGTCGGCGCGGATGCGCTCGAACAGGAACATCGCCATCGTGAAGCCGACCAGCCCGAGCACGAGCTTCATATCGGTGGTCAGCGTCAGCGCGGTATCCATGGGGTGGCGCGGTTCCTTTGGCGAGGATCAGGTGCGGTCGTACAACAGGTCCCACACGCCATGGCCGAGCTTCTGGCCACGGGTTTCGAAGTGGGTCTGCGGGCGCCATTCGGGGCGGTCCACCTGGCCGCGCGGACCGGCGCGGTTGGTCAACCCGTCCGTGGCGTCCAGCACGTCCCACATCTGCTCGGCGTAGTCTTCCCAGTCGGTGGCACAGTGCAGGCGGCCGCCACTGCGCAGCTTGCGCACCAGCAGCGCGGCGAACGCCGGCTGGATCAGGCGTCGCTTGTTGTGGCGCTTCTTGTGCCACGGGTCCGGGAAATAGATGCGGACCTCATCGAGCACGCCATCGGCGATTTCCTTTTCCAGCACCTCCACCGCATCGTGGTGGTACAGGCGCACGTGGTCGGCGTTGTCGTCGGCCAGCGCATTGAGCAGGCGGCCCACGCCGGGGGCGTGCACTTCCAGGCCGATGTAGTCGCGGCTGGGGTCCTGCTGGGCGGCAAAGCGCAGCGCGGCACCGTTGCCGAAGCCGATTTCCAGCACCTTGCGCGCGTCACGGCCGAAGGTGGCGTCCAGGTCGCGCGGCTCGCCGGTGAAGTCCAGGCCGAAGCGCGGCCAGCGATCGTCGAACGCGCGCTGCTGGGCAGGGGTGAAGCGGCCCTGGCGCAGCACGAAGCTGCGGACCTCGCGGCGGCCTTCGGTAATGGTGAACGGCTTGGCCGGGGCCTTGGCGCCGGCACTGTCGAAAGGATTGGTCATCAGATCAGCCCATCCACCGGCGAGGACGCACTGGCGTAGCGCTTGCGCGGAATGCGCCCGGCCAGGAACGCCTCGCGCCCGGCCTCGACCGCCTTGCGCATCGCGCTGGCCATCAGCACCGGATTGCGGGCGCCGGCAATGGCGGTGTTCATCAGCACGCCGTCGCAGCCCAGTTCCATCGCGATCGCCGCATCCGAGGCGGTGCCGACGCCGGCGTCGACGATGATCGGCACCTTGGCGTCTTCGATGATCTGCAGCAGGTTGTACTTGTTCTGGATGCCCAGGCCCGAGCCGATCGGCGCGGCCAGCGGCATCACCGCGGCGCAGCCGATCTCTTCCAGGCGCTTGGCCAGGATCGGGTCGTCGGAGGTGTAGACCATGACCGCGAAACCATCCTTGACCAGCTGCTCGGCGGCCTTGAGGGTCTGCACCACGTCCGGGTACAGGGTCTTCTGGTCGCCCAGCACTTCCAGCTTGGTCAGGTTGTGGCCGTCCAGCAGCTCGCGGGCCAGGCGGCAGGTGCGCACGGCGTCTTCGGCGGTGTAGCAGCCGGCGGTGTTGGGCAGGATGGTGTAGCGGTCCGGCGGCAGCACGTCGAGCAGGTTCGGCTCGCCCGGGTTCTGCCCGATGTTGGTGCGGCGGATCGCCACGGTCACGATCTGGGCACCGGCGGCATCGGTGGCGATGCGGGTTTCTTCCAGGTCCTTGAACTTGCCGGTGCCGGTCAACAGCCGGGAACCGTAAGTCTTGCCGGCGATCACCAGCGCGTCGTTGGGGGCGTGTGGATTCATGGCGCGAATTATCGCCTATCGCGCGTCACGATGTTGCGCCCGGCAACGCGGCGTCCAACACGGTCAACCACCGCCCAGCGCATGCACGATTTCGACCACGTCGCCGTCCTGCAGGGTGTGGCTGGCATGCCGACTGCGGGTGACGATCTCGCCGTTGACCTCCACCGCCACCCGGCGCTCAAGCAGTTGCTCGGTGTGCAGCAGGTCGTGGACGGTGGCGCTTTGCGGAAGCTGGCGGGTGTCGCCATTGAGGACGATGTTCATGACGCCATTGTCCCTAATTGTGGCCGGGGTGCGTACCCTTGCCGGCCGCCTGCCGGGGCGACGGAGGCCGTCGCGCGGCGTTTCCGGGGCTCCGGGGGTATTTCATGCGGCGACGCAGCGTGAATTGCCCCGGGCGCAGTGAAACCATTGCCACCGTGCGCCGGCGTACGTCGGTTGTTCCCCACTTCAAGGAGCTTTACATGCTGCTCAGCAAGCGCCCCCTGCGTTCCCTGATGGCCGTGGCCATTGCCATGGCCGCCCTGCCGGCCATGGCCCAGTCGCCGTATACCAAGACCGTGGTATTTGGCGACAGCCTGAGCGACGCCGGCTACTTCCGCCCGCTGCTGCCGGCCAGCGCGAACCCGATCATCGGCCAGTTCACCACCAACCCCGGTTGGATCTGGGCCGAGTACGTGGCCGACTACTACGGCACCAACGGCGGCGCGCACGGCAACGGCCAGAACGGTGACAACTACGCCATCGGCGGCGCCCGCGTCGGCGTGGATACCAGCCAGGTGCTGGTGCCGGGTACCCCGGCAGTGCCGGTGTATTCGCTCAAGACCCAGATGAACCAGTACCTGGCGGCCAATGGCGGCAAGGCCGACCCGAACGCGCTGTACACCGTATGGGGCGGCGCCAATGACCTGTTCGCCATCCAGCGCGGCGCGCCGGTGGCCGCCACCCTGGGCGCGGCGGTGACCGATCAGGTCGGCATCGTCGGCACGCTGAAGGCGGCCGGTGCCCAGTACGTGGTGGTGCCCACCATTCCCGACATCGGCCTGACCCCGGACGCGCGCGCCGCCGGCCCGGCGGGCATGGCGGCCGGGACCGCCCTGGCCAAGGCCTACAACGACGCATTGTTCGGTGGGCTGAAAGCGGCCGGCCTGCAGGTGATTCCGGTGGACACCTTCCATATCCTGCAGGAGATCGTTGCCAGCCCGTCCACCTACGGCTTCGTCAACGCTACCGGCAAGGCCTGCCTCACCGCGACCTCGCTGACCTGCAGCCCGGCCGCCTATGCGACACCGGACGCCTACCAGACCTACGTGTTCGCCGATGGCGTGCATCCGTCCAACGCGACCCACCAGATGCTGGGCCAGTACACGCTGTCGATCCTGGAAGCCCCGCGCAACCAGCAGATCCTGACCCACTCGGCGCAGACGGTCGGTCGTTCGCGCGCCGACCAGGTCAGCTGGCACCTGGGCGGCCGTCCGGCTGACGGCCTGAGCTGGTGGGGCAACCTGCGTGGCGACATGCAGCGCTACGCACATGCCGACCTGTACGACGGCATGGCCCCGGCCGGCCTGTTCGGCGTGGATTGGGCGCGTGACGGCATGGTGGTCGGCGGCTTCGCCGGCTATGGCCGCATGGACGCCGATTTCGGCAACAGCAAGGGCGACTTCACCCAGTCCGATACCTCGCTGGGCCTGTTCGCCGGCTGGTATGGCGAGCGCGTGTGGGTCAACGGCCAGGTCAGCTACAGCTGGCTGGACTACGACGTCACCCGCAAGGTCCAGCTGGGCCCGGCGACCCGTATCCATGAAGGCTCGCCGGAAGGCAGCAACCTGACCGCCGCGTTGAACGCCGGGTATGAGTTCGGCACCGAGGGCGGCTTCCGCCATGGTCCGGTGGCTGCGGTGATCTGGCAGAAGGTCAAGCTGGACGGCTACACCGAGAGCAACCCGAGCGCCACCGCGCTGGGCTATGGCGACC
>NZ_QAIW01000196.1:0-721 GCF_003061285.1 Stenotrophomonas sp. HMWF003
GGAAGACGACACGTTCTACATCCAGGTGGGCAGTGCATGGCGCTGACCTCGCCCGCGCTGCTGTTGTGGGTGGGGCTGCTGCTGGGCGGCGCGGGCCTGCTGCAGGCCACGGGCGCACACGCGGCCCCGGTGGGCAGCAGCTGCGGGGTGCGTGCCGACGGTGACACCCGGCCGCGCATCGGGCTGGCCCTGGGCGGTGGCGGGGCGCGCGGGATCGCGCATGTGCGCATCCTCAAGCAGTTGGAGGCGCAGCACATCCCGGTGGACTGCATCGCCGGCACCAGCGCCGGCGCACTGGTGGGGGCGTTGTATGCGTCCGGCTCGACCCCGGCGCAGATCGAGCAGCTGGTGTTGGACACGCAGTGGATGGCGATGTTCAGCGACACCCTGCCGCGCCGCGAACGGTCGCTGCGGCGCAAGGCCGACGACTACGAGCAGCTGGCCGCGATCGGGGTCGGCTTCGGCGGTGAGCAGGGCAAGGCGGTGTCGCTGGCCGGCGGCGTGTCCGAAGGCGAGAAGCTGATTGCGCTGTTCGAACGTGCCACCGGTGGCGCACGGGTCAGCGGGCGCTTTGACGACCTGCCCATTCCCTTCCGCGCGGTGGCCACCGACCTCAATACCGGCCAGCCGGTGGTGCTTGCCGAGGGAAGCCTGCCGATGGCGATGCGCGCGAGCATGTCGCTGCCGGGCATCTTCCGCCCGGTGGTGATCGAGGGGCGGG
>NZ_QAIW01000196.1:731-2458 GCF_003061285.1 Stenotrophomonas sp. HMWF003
GCGGCGTGTCCAACCAGGTGCCGATCGATGTAGTGCGCGCGATGGGCGCCGACCGGGTGATCGCGGTGGACGTGGGCACGCCGCTGCGCGTGCTGGACGGCAACGCCAGCCTGGTGGACGTGATCGGGCAGCTCAGCGGCTTCCTCACCACCGGCAGTGCGCAGCGGCAGCTGGACAGCCTGGGCCAGAGCGACCTGGTGATTGCCCCGGAGCTGACCGGCAAGGTGGCCACCGGTGATTTCGACAAGGCGCCGGAGGCCCTGCGTATCGGCCAGTTGGCCGCCGATGCCGCGGCGCCGGCACTGCGTGCGTTCGAACAGCCGCCCGCGGTATATGCGGCGTGGCAGGCGCAGCGCGGGCAGCGCACGATACCGGTGGCCCCGGTGCAGGTGGCGTTTGTGGAGGTGGTCAACGACACCGGCTACGCCGACGCGCTGTTGCTGTCCTACCTGCCGCTGCAGGTGGGCGCGCCGCTGGACGCGGCGGCGATGCAGAAGGGCATCCTGCGCGGTTACGGCATGGGCACACTGGCCAGTTTCAGCTACGAAGTGCGCCAGCGCGACGGGCAGACCGGGGTGGTGGTAACCGCGCATGCCAAGCCCAACGGTCCGGCGTACCTGGAGGCAGGGTTCAGCCTGAGCGACGACCTTCAGGGCAACCATGAGAGCAACCTGCGCGCGGGGCTGCTGTTCTCGCCGCTGTCGCCCTACGGCGCCGAGGCGCGGGTGGTGCTGCAGGTGGGCAGCGAACCGGCGCTGACGGGCGAGTACTACCATCCCTTCGACCTGCGCAACCGCTATGCATTCCAGATAGGTGGCGGGCTGCAGACGCGCAGTTTCAACCTGTACGACGCCGACGGCGACAAAACAGCGCGGTTCCGCGTACGCCGCGCGGGTGCGACGGTGGGATTGGTGCGGCACGTGGGCAACGTGCTGTCGCTGAGCGCGGGGGTGCAGCGCTATACCGGCAATGCGGCGGTGGAGGTAGGTGACCCGACCATTCCGCGCACGCATTTCGAGGAAGGCGCCTGGTTCGCGCAGGCAACGCTGGACGATATCGACAGCCTGTATTTTCCGCGCGACGGGCAACTGGTGAACGTGGGCACGTACCAGTCGCGGCCGGGCCTGGGCGCCGATACGGGGTTTGGCCAGGTGGACCTGGACGCAGTGGGCGCACGCGCTTTCGGACGGCACGCGCTGCAGGCAGGGCTGCGCTACCACGTAACGTCATCGGGTACCGCACCGGTGCAGAACCTGTACCGCCTTGGCGGCCGCTGGCGGCTGGCGGGCTTCCAGCACAACCAGCTGACCGGCCAGGACTACGCACTCGGCTTCGCGGGCTACACCTACGAACTGGGCAAGGTACTGGGCCGCTCGGCGCAGGTAGGCGGAACGCTCGAGTACGGCAACGCATGGCAGCACCGCTCGGACATGTCATTCAGTGACGGCATCTGGAACGGCAGCGTCTTCCTCGGCTTCGATTCCTGGATCGGCCCACTGATCTTCGGCGTCGGATTCCGCGAAGGCGGGGAAAACGTAATGTTCATCGAGTTGGGACAGTCGTTGTAGCGGTGGCTACCGGCTCAGAGCAACAGCGGCAAGCCCGCACTTCCCAACCCTCCAACCTTCAACCTTCAACCCTCAAGCTTCGGGACACGCGCAGAAATACACCGCCACCTGCTCCCGGCTTCTCCCATGGCCACCAGCCCAGTATCGGGGGTGGGGGTG
>NZ_QAIW01000197.1:0-8283 GCF_003061285.1 Stenotrophomonas sp. HMWF003
TCCGGTATCATTGCCGGCTGATACCCAAAGGAGCACCGCATGCGCCGCAAGATCGTGGCCGGTAACTGGAAGCTGCACGGCAGCCGCCAATTCGCCACCGACCTGGTCAGCGACCTGGTCGCCAGCCTGCCGGTCGACGGCGTCGAGGTGGTGATCCTGCCCCCGCTGCCGTACCTGGGCGAACTGGTCGAAGCCTTTGAAGGCCGGGCCATCGCCTTCGGCTCGCAGGATGTCAGCTCCAACGAAAAGGGCGCCTACACCGGCGAAGTCTCCGCCGCCATGCTGGCCGAGGTCGGGGCCCGTTTCGGCCTGGTCGGCCACTCCGAGCGCCGCCAGTACCACAACGAAACCAGTGAACTGGTCGCCCGCAAGTTCGCCGCCGCCCTGCATGCCGGCCTCGCCCCGGTGCTGTGCGTGGGCGAAACCCTGGAACAGCGCGAGGCGGGCCAGACCGAACAGGTCATCGCCGCCCAGCTCGCCCCCGTGCTCGCCCTGGTCGGCCCGGCCGGCTTCCAGCACGCCGTCGTCGCCTACGAGCCGGTCTGGGCCATCGGCACCGGCCGTACCGCCTCCAAAGAGCAGGCCCAGCAGGTCCATGCGTTCATCCGTGGCGAAGTGGCCAAGCTGGATGCTAGAATCGCCGATTCGTTGCCGATCCTGTACGGCGGCAGCGTGAAGCCCGACAACGCAGGGGAACTGTTCGCGCAGCCCGATGTCGATGGTGGGCTGGTGGGCGGCGCCTCGTTGGTCGCCGCGGACTTCCTGGCCATCGCCACTGCGGCGGCCGGGCGCTAATTAGTAATGTTGCCGGCCAACCGTCGGCACGAACATGTCCGAGGACGGATTCGAAATGCTGATGTTGATCCTCAATGTGGTCTACGTGCTGGTGGCCGTCGCCATGATCGCGCTCATCCTGATGCAGCGTGGTTCCGGTGCCGCCGCAGGCTCGGGTTTCGGTGCCGGCGCCTCGGGTACGGTGTTTGGCGCGCGTGGCGCGTCCAACTTCCTGTCCAAGTCGACCAAGTGGCTGGCCGTGGTGTTCTTCGGCATCAGCCTGTTCATGGCCTGGTACGCCAGCCATGGCTCGCGCCCGGCCACCCAGCAGGATCTTGGTTTGATGTCGGCCCCGGTCGCAACGACCCCGGCCGCCCCGGCGGGCGAGCTGCCGGCCGTGCCCAAAGCCCCGGAAACCGCTGTGCAGCAGTCGGTTCCGCAGGCTACTGTGCCGGCTCAGGCGGAAACGCCGAAATCTGGTGAAGAAAAGCCTTCGGAAGGCACCCAGACTCGCTGAAGACGGTTACAATATGCGGCGCACTGAGGGAATCCGATAGGGAAACCCCTCCTTGCGAACGTAAGCCCAGGTGGCGGAATTGGTAGACGCACTACCTTGAGGTGGTAGCGACTTAGGTCGTAGGGGTTCGAGTCCCCTCTTGGGCACCATTTTGTTTGTAAGCGGGTTCGTCTGGCGCGCAAAGCGCCAGGTAGCGGTATCCGTCCACTCCCCCATGCCAACACGCCTGCAGGCGTCGCGGCAGAGGCAAGAGAGAATCGCTGTGCTGGCCGAATATTTGCCGTCTCTGCTGTTTCTGATCGTTGCCACCGGTATCGGCGTTGCGCTGATGCTGGTTGGCCGATTCCTCGGTCCACGACGTCCTGATCTGAAAAAGCTCTCGCCGTACGAATGCGGCTTCGAGGCTTTCGAGGACGCGCGCATGAAGTTCGATGTGCGCTACTACCTGATCGCGATCCAGTTCATCGTATTTGACTTGGAAATCATCTTCATCGTGCCGTGGACCCAGGTCTTCATGGAGCTGGGCGCACGTTCGCTGGTCACGATGGGCCTCTTCGTAGGCATGCTTTTCCTCGGTTTCATTTACGTCTGGAAGAAGGGAGCGCTGGAATGGGAGTGATTCAGACGCTCGACGGCCTGATGAACAACCCGGTCCCGGAAGGGCGGGTCGACGACATCCTGCGCCCCGAAGGCGACAACCCGCTGCTGGAAAAGGGTTACCTGACCACCAGCGTGGACGCGCTGTTGAACTGGGCCCGTACCGGTTCGATGTGGCCCATGACCTTCGGTCTGGCCTGCTGCGCGGTCGAAATGATGCATGCCGGCGCCGCGCGCCTGGACCTTGACCGCTACGGTGTGGTGTTCCGCCCGTCGCCGCGTCAGTCCGACGTGATGATCGTGGCCGGTACCCTGGTCAACAAGATGGCCCCGGCCCTGCGCAAGGTCTACGACCAGATGCCGGACCCCAAGTGGGTCATCTCCATGGGCAGCTGCGCCAACGGTGGCGGCTACTACCACTACTCCTATGCAGTGGTTCGTGGCTGTGACCGCGTGGTGCCGGTGGACATCTATGTCCCCGGTTGCCCGCCAACCGCCGAAGCGCTGGTGTACGGGATCCTGCAGTTGCAGAAGAAGATCTGGCGTACGCAGACCATCGCCCGCTGACCTCCCTCCTGACTAGAGCACGCCAAGCCCCCATGGCAGAGCAAGCACCTTCCTTCATCGACCGACTCTCCGCACACTTTGCTGGTGCGCAGGTCTTCGTGGTCGAACCCCGCGGCGAAGTGACGCTGGAAGTGCCCGCCGCTGACTGGCATGCCACCGCTGTGGCGCTGCGCGACGTATTCGGTTTCGAGCAGGCCGTCGACCTGTGCGGCCTGGACTACCTCGGCTACGGCAGCGACGAATGGGATACGGCCGATGTGTCGTCCCAGGGCTTCAGCCGTGGCGTCGAGGGCAAGTCCGTCGGCCGTTTCGCCTGGGGTGAATTCCCCACCCGCGAAACCAGCGATGGCGCCCAGCCGCAGCCGATTCCGTTGCAGCGTTTCGCCGTGGTCGCCCAGCTGCGTTCCTACCAGCACAACCTCACCATGCGCATCCGTTGCTTTGCGCCGAATGAGGAACTGCCGGTGGTCGCCTCGCTGACCGATGTGTGGCCGGGCCTGAACTGGTTCGAGCGCGAAGCGTTCGACCTGTTCGGCGTGATCTTCGAAGGCCACCCGGACCTGCGCCGGATCCTGACCGATTACGGCTTCGTCGGCCATCCGTTCCGCAAGGATTTCCCGCTGATCGGCAACGTCGAAGTGCGCTACGACGAAGAGAAGAAGCGCGTGATCTACGAACCGGTCACCTCGGTGGAACCGCGTGTCGGCGTGCCGCGCGTGATCCGTGACGATGCCCGTTTCCAGACCGCTGCCGGCGAAAGCGCGCAGACGGAGGCAGTAAAGTGAGTGCTGATCTGAGCAAGCGTGAACCCCAGGCCCACCAGGCCTTTGCGAGCAACCCGGCGGAACTGCGCCAGGAAATCCGCAACTACACGATGAACTTCGGTCCCCAGCATCCGGCCGCGCACGGTGTGCTGCGCCTGATCCTGGAAATGGACGGCGAAACCATCATGCGTGCAGATCCCCACGTGGGCCTGCTGCACCGTGGTACCGAAAAGCTGGCCGAGTCCAAGCCGTTCAACCAGTCGATCGGCTACATGGATCGCCTGGATTACGTGTCGATGATGTGCAACGAGCACGCCTACGTGCGCGCGATCGAAACCCTGATGGGGATCGAGGCGCCGGAGCGTGCGCAGTACATCCGCACCCTGTTCGACGAAATCACCCGCATCCTGAACCACCTGATGTGGCTGGGCTCCAACGCGCTCGATCTGGGCGCGATGGCGGTCATGCTGTACGCCTTCCGCGAACGCGAAGAGCTGATGGACTGCTACGAAGCGGTCTCCGGCGCGCGCATGCACGCGGCGTACTACCGCCCGGGCGGCGTCTACCGCGACCTGCCGGACCGTATGCCCAAGTACACCGAATCGCGCTGGCACAAGGGCAAGGCCCTGAAGAACCTCAACGCCGCGCGCGAAGGTTCGCTGCTCGATTTCCTCGAGAATTTCACCGTTGAATTCCCGAAGCGTGTCGACGAGTACGAAACCCTGCTCACCGACAACCGCATCTGGAAGCAGCGTACCGTCGGCATCGGCGTGGTCACCCCCGAACTGGCGCACGCCTGGGGCATGACCGGTGTGATGCTGCGTGGGTCAGGCGTTGCCTGGGATCTGCGCAAGAAACAGCCGTATGCCAAGTACGACGCCGTCGATTTCGACATCCCGCTGGGCAAGGAAGGCGATTGCTACGATCGCTACCTGTGCCGCGTGGCCGAAATGCGCGAATCCAACCGCATCATCAAGCAGTGCGTGGCGTGGCTGAAGGCCAACCCGGGCCCGGTGATGGTGAAGAACTTCAAGGTCGCCCCGCCCAGCCGGGAAGACATGAAGGACGACATGGAAGCGCTGATCCATCACTTCAAGCTGTTCAGTGAAGGCTACTGTGTCCCGGCCGGCGAAACCTACGCCGCCGTCGAAGCGCCCAAGGGCGAGTTCGGCTGCTACCTGATGTCCGATGGCGCCAACAAGCCGTTCCGCGTGCACCTGCGCGCGCCGGGCTTTGCCCATCTGTCCTCGATCGACTCGATCGTGCGCGGGCACATGCTCGCCGACGTGGTGGCCATGATCGGCACCTACGATCTGGTGTTCGGCGAGGTGGACCGGTGATCGCATCCGCTTGCACGATGCCTGACACCCGCCGGCTGCTGCCGGCGCTGCAGGTTCTGGTTCTTAACGATTTCGTATTCGCTGAGGTCGGCCGATGAAGGCGACAGGTAATTTCGAGGCGGCGCGCGACGTCGACCCGATGGTGGTCTTGAATGACAAGACCCGTGCGCACATCGATCATTGGCTGGCCAAGTTCCCGCCGGATCGCAAGCGCTCGGCTGTCCTGCAGGGCCTGCACGCCGCACAGGAGCAGAACGCGGGCTGGCTGACCGACGAGTTGATCGCCGGCGTCGCCAAGTACCTGGACCTGCCGCCGGTGTGGGCCTACGAAGTGGCCAGCTTCTACTCGATGTTCGAGCTGGAGAAGGTCGGCCGCCACAATGTTGCCTTCTGCACCAACATCAGCTGCTGGCTGAACGGCGCCGAGGACCTGGTCGCGCACGCCGAGAAGAAGCTCGGCTGCAAGACCGGTCAGTCCACCGCCGACGGCCGCGTCTATCTCAAGCGTGAAGAAGAATGCCTGGCCGGTTGCGCCGGTGCGCCGATGATGGTCATCAATGGCCATTACCACGAGCGCCTGACCGTCGAGAAAGTCGACGAGCTGCTGGACGGGTTGGAGTAAGACATGGCACATCATCACGCACCCAGTGGTCCGGTCGGTCCCGCACCGTTGCCGCACCAGGTGGTCTACACCACCCTGCATTACGACACCCCGTGGTCGTATGAAAGCTACCTCAAGACCGGTGGCTACGCCGCCCTGCGCAAGATCCTCGAAGAGAAGATCTCGCCGGAGCAGGTCATCGAGATGGTCAAGCAGTCCAACCTGCGCGGCCGCGGTGGCGCCGGCTTCCCGACCGGCCTGAAGTGGTCCTTCATGCCCAAGGGCACGATGCAGAAGTACATCCTGTGCAATTCGGATGAATCCGAGCCGGGGACCTGCAAGGACCGCGACATCCTGCGTTACAACCCGCATTCGGTCGTGGAAGGCATGGCGATCGCCTGCTACGCCACCGGCTCGACCGTGGGCTACAACTACCTGCGTGGCGAGTTCCACCACGAGCCGTTCGAGAACTTCGAGCAGGCCCTGGCCGACGCGTACGCGAACGGCTGGCTGGGCAAGGACATCCTTGGCAGCGGCGTGGACATCGACATCTACGGCGCGCTCGGCGCCGGCGCCTACATCTGCGGCGAAGAAACCGCGCTGATGGAATCGCTGGAAGGCAAGAAGGGCCAGCCGCGCTACAAGCCGCCGTTCCCGGCCAACTTCGGCCTGTACGGCAAGCCGTCGACGATCAACAACACCGAGACCTATGCCTCGGTGCCGGCGATCATCCGCAATGGTCCGGAGTGGTTCCAGGGCCTGAGCCTGACCAAGAACGGCGGTCCGAAGATCTTCTCGGTCTCCGGCTGCGTGCAGAAGGGCGGCAACTTCGAAGTGCCGCTGGGCACCACCTTCGACGAGCTGCTGGAAATGGCCGGTGGCCTGAAGCCGGGTCGTACCCTCAAGGGTGCCGTCCCGGGCGGCGTCTCGATGCCGGTGCTGAAGGCCGACGAGCTCAAGGGCCTGCAGATGGACTACGACACCCTGCGTGCCCTGGGCACCGGTCTGGGGTCGGGGGCCATCGTGGTGCTGGACGACAGCGTCTGCTGCGTCAAGTTCGCCTGCCGCATCAGCCAGTTCTTCCACAAGGAATCCTGTGGCCAGTGCACCCCGTGCCGTGAAGGCACCGGCTGGATGCACCGCGTGCTCGAGCGCATCGTCGCCGGCAAGGCCACCATGGAAGACCTGCATCAGTTGAAGACGGTGGCCGGCCAGATCGAAGGCCACACCATCTGCGCGTTCGGTGAAGCGGCGGCATGGCCCATCCAGGGCTTCCTGCGCCAGTTCTGGGACGAATTCGAGTACTACATCGTCAACGGTCATTCGATGGTTGACGGCAAGAAGGTGGAGGCAGCCGCTGCATGAGCGCGCAACCCAACAATCCGGGCGTGACGCCGGCCGTGGTGCCCGAGGGACATGTCACCGTCGAAATCGACGGTCAGTCCCTGGTCGTGCCCAAGGGCTCGATGATCATCCAGGCCGCCGACAAGGCCGGCATCCCGATCCCGCGCTTCTGCTACCACGAGAAGCTGCCGATCGCGGCCAACTGCCGCATGTGCCTGGTCGACGTGGAAAAGTCGCCCAAGCCGGCACCGGCCTGCGCCACGCCGGTCATGGATGGCATGAAGGTCGCCACCCGAAGTGAAAAGGCGCTGAAGTTCCAGCGCTCGGTGATGGAATTCCTGCTGATCAACCACCCGCTGGATTGCCCGATCTGCGATCAGGGCGGCGAGTGCGAGCTGCAGGACGTGTCGCTGGGCTATGGCCGTTCGGTCAGTCGCTTCAACGAGCGCAAGCGCGTGGTGCCCGACGAGGACATCGGTCCGCTGGTGGCCACCGAAATGACCCGCTGCATCCAGTGCACCCGCTGCGTCCGCTTCACCGTCGACGTTGCCGGTACCTACGAACTGGGTGGCATGTACCGCGGTGAGAACCTGCAGATCGGCACCTACGACGGCAAGCCGCTGACCACCGAGCTGTCCGGCAACGTCGTCGACGTGTGCCCGGTCGGCGCGCTGACCAACAAGGTGTTCCAGTTCCGCGCCCGTCCGTGGGAACTGACCGCGCGCGAGTCGCTGGGCTACCACGACGCGATGGGCTCGAACCTGTTCCTGCACGTGCGTCGCGGCGAAGTGCTGCGCGCCGTGCCGCGCGACAACGAGTCGGTCAACGAATGCTGGCTGTCCGACCGTGACCGCTATTCGCACCAGGGCCTGTACAGCGAAGACCGTGCGGTCAAGCCGCTGCGCAAGGTCAACGGCGAGTGGAAGGAAGTGAGCTGGGCCGAAGGCCTGGCCGCGGCCCGCGACATCTTCGCCGCGAACAAGGGCGATGACCTGGGCGTGCTGGTGCACCCGTCGGCCTCGAACGAGGAGGGCGCCCTGCTGGCCCGTCTCGCCACCGGCTTGGGCACCACCAACATCGATCACCGCATCAACAACCGCGACTTCTCCGACGCCGCCACCGCCGAAGTCTTCGGCCTGCCGCTGGCCGAGATCGAAGGCGCGGACAGCATCGTCGTGCTGGGCAGCAACATCCGCCACGAACTGCCGCTGCTGCATGCCCGCCTGCGCAAGGCGCAGACCACGCGCAACGCCAGGATCCACGCCGTCAACCCGGTGGACTTCGACTTCGCGTTCAAGCTGGCCAGCAAGCAGATCGTCGCCCCGTCCGCCTTCATCGACGCGCTGGGTTCTGCCGCGCTGCGTGATGCCGTCAGCGCCTCGGCCGGCAACGCCGTGCTGATCGTGGGTGGCATCGCCGAAAACCACCCGCAGGCTGCTGCGATCCGCGCCGCCGCGCGCGATTTCGCCGCCGCTACCGGTGCCAAGCTGTGCCGTATCCCGCAGGGTGCCAATGCCGTGGGCCTGTCCCGCGCTGGCGTGCTGCCGGCCGGCAAGGACGTCAACGCCATGCTGGCCCAGCCGCGCAAGGCCTATGCCCTGTACGGCATCGAGCCGGGCCTGGACTTCGCCGACGCCGCCGCTGCCCGCAAGGCACTGGCCGGTGCGCAGGTGGTGGCCTTCAGCCAGTTCGCCTGTGCCTCCACCCGCGACGTGGCCGACGTGATCCTGCCGATCGGCGCGCTGCCGGAAGTGGATGCCACCCTGACCAACCTCGATG
>NZ_QAIW01000198.1:0-6174 GCF_003061285.1 Stenotrophomonas sp. HMWF003
ACCCCGACCCGCCCGGCATCTATGTGGCCTCGACCACGCTGGACAGCTTCCTGCCCGGCTTCGGCGCGTGCAATCCACTGGCGCTCGGCGTCGAGGACCCGCTGGCCAGCATCTGGATCGGCAACCGCTCGCGCATTGCCGCCCACCAGGATGTACCGGACAACCTGGCCTGCGTGGCCGCCGGCCGACGCCGGGTGACGCTGTTTGCTCCGGAGCAGATCGACAACCTGTACATCGGTCCGCTGGATTTCACCCCCGCCGGTCAGGCCATCAGCCTGGTCGACTTCGCCGCGCCGGACCTGCAGCGCTTTCCGCGTTTTGCCCAGGCATTGGCGCATGCGCAGGTGGCCGAACTGGGCCCGGGCGATGCGCTGTTCATCCCCTCGTTGTGGTGGCACCACATGGAAGGACTGGACACCTTCAACGTGCTGGTGAACTACTGGTGGCGCCCGGTGCCGGCATGGATGGATGCGCCCATGAACGCGTTGATGCTGGCCATGCTGGCGTTGCGCGAGCTTCCGCCGCCGCAGCGCGAACACTGGCGCACCCTCTTCGACCACTACGTATTCGACGCCGACCCGGACACCGCCGCGCATGTGCCCGCGCATGCGCGCGGCGTGCTGGGCGCGCTGGATGCCAACACGGCCGCGCAGGTGCGCAGCGTACTGCGCAGACGGCTGGAGCGCTGAAGGCCTGCGGCCGCGCGCTTCACCCACGGCCGGCCGTAATCCGCAATAATCCGCGGCGTGACCCGTAGTCCGCCCGGGGGTGGGATGTTGCGCTCCTGATTGCTCCGCCGCTGCCGTTCCATCCGCATCCCGGCTGGCGCTGCACCCTGCCAGTCCGAAGCCCCGCATGCGCCCGTTTTCCACCCGCCTCAACCTTGGCAAGCTGATCCTCGGCCTGGCCCTGCTCAGTGCCCTGATCGCGCTGGCCAACACCCTGCACGCCAGTTACCGGGTGCAGCGCGAACAGTTGATCGGCACCACGCTGGAAGCCAACCGGGTCTATGCCAGCAAGCTGGCCGAAACCACCCAGAACTTCATCCAGTCCGCGCAGCAGCAGCTGGCCTACAGCGCCACCGCACTCGGCCAGCGCCCGCACGACCGCCACGAACTGGAAGCCGAAGCAGCACGCCTGCAACTGCAGACCAACAGCTTCAATTCGGTATTGATCGTCGATCCGGCCGGCACCGTGCTGGCCACCTCGCCGCAGAGCCTGGCCCTGCAGGGGATCACCCTCAACAGCCGCGGCAACAAGGAGGCGCTGGAACGCCGCGTACCGTTCATCAGTGACCCCTACCAGTCGGCCACCGGGCGCCTGCTGGTGGCCATTTCCCATCCCGTCTTCAGCGCGCAGGGCCAATACCAGGGCTACGTCAGCGGCACCATCTACCTGCGTGAGCGCAGCATCCTGCAGACCCTGCTGGGCAAGCACTACTACCGGGACGGCTCCTACCTGTACGTGGTCGACCGCAACGGCCGCATCCTGTACCACATCGAGCCCAACCGGGTGGGCCAGTTCGCGCTGGAGAACCCGGCGGTGCTGGCGGTGAGCAAGGGCCACACCGGTGCGCAGCAGGTGCGCAACAGCCACGGCGTGCAGATGCTGGCCGGGTATGCGCCGGTGCCGATCGTCGGCTGGGGCGTGGTGGCCCAGCGCCCGACCGATGCCACATTGGCGGCCCTGTCCACGCTGATGAAGGCGGTGATCTGGAATGCGATTCCGCTCGGCGTGCTGTCGCTGCTGATCACCTGGTGGTTCGCGCGGCGCATCTCGCTGCCGCTGTGGCAGCTGGCGCGCAACGTGCAGAACCGCGACACCGGCATCGCCATCCGCCATGTCACCGGCATCCGCGCCTGGTACTACGAGGTGGCCCATCTCAAGCAGGCCCTGCTGTACAGCTTCAACCTGCTGCAGGACCGCATCGGCAAGCTCAACCGCGCCAGCATGACCGACCCGCTCACCGGGCTGCAGAACCGCCGCGGCCTGCAGCAGGGGCTGGAAGACTGGCAGGCGCGCGGGCAGCCGTTCGGGATCATCGCGCTGGACATCGACCGCTTCAAGACCATCAACGACCGCTTCGGACATGCGGTGGGCGACGCAGTGATCCTGCGCATCGCCCAGCTCATGCGCGACGACTCACGCGACACCGACCTGCTCTGTCGCAACGGCGGCGAAGAGTTCCTGATCCTGTTGCCGGGCATCGACACCGAGGCGTCCGCACGCATTGCCGAACGCCTGCGCGTACAGGTGGCGGCCGAAGTGTTCGAGGAGGTCGGCTCGGTCAGCGTGTCGCTGGGGGTGGCCCACTACCCCAGCTATCACGACGACCCGCAGCAGGCGCTGCGGCTGGCCGACAAGGCGCTGTACATGGCCAAGGAACAGGGCCGCAACCGCACCGTGGTGCACCCGGCACCGGACCGGCGCGACCCGACCTGAGGGCGCCGCCCGCCCCGGTCTGCATGGCCGGGGGTGTTCAGGTGCCTGGCGGGGTCAGCAGCTGCGGCCCGGTGGGGGTTGCGTCCGCCATGTACACCCCGCCCGCTGGCAGCAGGCCGCCGGCATCATCGGCGAGCGCCCGATCCGCACGCCAGGGCGCCTGCTGGCGTGGTCCGGGAACGTAGACGTCCCACGCGCCATAGCGGACATCCTCGCCGTGGAAGGCGAAGCTCACCGGCACCCGCACTGTCCAGTCGTTGGCGTCCTTGTCCATGCCGGTGGTTGGCGCGCGGAAGCTCCAGCTACGCGCAGCGGCCATCGACGCGCGCGCCAGCACATCCCGCATGCGCTGCATCTCGGCCCCCCTGGCCACCACCTTCATGTTCACCTGTTCGGTGGCCACATCCAGTACGTGCCCGTCACGACCAATCTTCAGCAGCAGCAGAACATCACCACGTCCGCCGATCGACGCGACACTGTCAGGGTAGGACGGCGGCCGCATGGTCAGGGCGGTCACGGTATCGGTGGCAGCGGGATCGTAGTGGTCGAAATTGGCCGCCAACAGGGTGAGCAGGGTAGCGCCATCGGGCTGTGACTTGCCGCCAATGCGCAGGGTGACGGGCGTACGCATGCGGACCGGGCGTCCCTCTTCGGTGCCGGGCGCGAAGCGCCATGCGTTCACCACCTGGTCGACGAAGCCGGCGATGGGAACGGGCACGCTGTCGCGCTGGTCCAAAGCAAAGCCTTCCACCTGGCCTTCCGGACCCACATCGACGGTACCGGACAGCACCATGCTGGCTTCGGCCTGGGCGCGTATCGTGCGCTCGCTCTGCGCGGCAGCCTCGGGAAGCGCGGCCATGCCGATCGCGCCGATCGCCAACGCCATCGCAAGAATATGGAATGAACGCATCGCACCTGCTCCTTGTGGACGGCGCTGAGCGTAGCGCAGGGCTGGCAGGGTTTCCAATCAGGCCAGTCGCTGGCCTGAGGCATAAGGCGGCGTGTCAGGAAAATCACCGGCAGCAAACCGTGCCTGCAGGCCCTGCCACCAGGCCGGGTCGAACAGGTGCCCGAAGTGCTCGCGCACCGCCGCCAGTTCGGGCCCCGGCAGGCCCATGAACATCCAGAAGCGCTCGGGGAACACATCGCGCGGGCCGATCTGGAACCAGGGCTCGTCAGCCAGCGCTTCCTCCGCATTGCGGGGCGTGGGCCAGGCGCGGAAGCTGCAGTCACTGACCAGGCACAGTTCGTCGTAGTCGTAGAACACCGCGCGCCCATGCCGGGACACGCCGAAGTTTTTCGGCAGCATGTCGCCGGGGAAGATGTTGTTGCGCGCCATGTCGGTGATCGCCTGCGCGTAGTCCAGCGCCGCGTTGCGCCGGGCCTCGCTGGCCTGCTCGCGCAGGTACAGGTTGAGCGGGCGGAACCGGCGCTGCACGTAGCACAGCGTCACCACCACGTCGTCACCGTCTACGCTGACGCTGCTGCGGCACTGGGTCAACAGTTCCTCCAGCAACGCCGGGGCGAAACGCGCACGCGGAAACCGCAGGTGGCGGTAAGGCTGCGCATCCAGCAGGCGGCCCACGCGGTCCAGGTTGAAGACCAGCGCGTACTTCTCTTCCACCTGCTGCCGGGACATGGCCTTGGGCCAGGCGAAGCGGTCGCGGATCAGCTTGAACACCAGCGGATAGCTGGGCAGCGTGAACACCGCCATGACCATGCCCGGGGTGCCATCGGCATGCACCAGCTGTTCGGTGGGATGGTCCTGGAAGTGCCGGAAGAAGGTGCGGTAGCGCTCGGTCTTGCCCTGCTTGGCGCGTCCCAGCACGGTGTAGATCTCATCGATGGGCTTGGCCGGCAGCAGGCTGCGCAGGAACACCACCGCATCGCCCACGGTGGCCAGGTCGGCCTGGAAATAGCTGCGCGACACGCCGAACAGGTGCGCCACGTCGCGGCGCCGGGTCAGCACTGCTTCGGCGCGCAGGCCATGCTGGTCGTTGACCAGGGCGATCACGCACGGCGAGAAGCGATGCTCTCCGAACACGCGGCCCACCAGGTAGGCACGACGTTCGCGATAGAACACGGTATCCAGCAGTTCGATGCTGCGCACCGGGTAATCCCCCCAATGCGCAAGGTCATCCTGCAGCCGCACCGCGATCGCCGCCGCGCAGCGCAGCTGGTGCGCGTAGGGCACGTTGAACCGGTAGTCGCCCAGCACCCGCAGCAGTGCTTCGGCCGGGCGCGTGGCCGACAGCGTGTAGCTGTGCCGCGCCACCGGATGGGTGATCGCGTCGGACGGCTCGACATCCATGGCCATGAACTCGATGGCCGCATCCACGCCCTGGGTGGCGAACAGCCGCCGCGCCAGGGTGTTGTAGAAGGTCTTGTACAGCTCCGCGTCGATCAGGCCCTCCAGCAGCGTGGCGTAGGCCTGGCGCACGTGCAGCCACAGCGTGCGGGTGCCCACCTGCTCGCCTGCGCCGCGGCGCAGGGCGTCTACGGTCTCGGCAATGCACTGGTCGTACAGGCCGATACGCTCGACGGCGTCCTGCCGGGCTCCGGTCCAGTCACGCGTTTCAAAGCGCAGCCGCGCCCGCTGCGTGACGGCCGCAAAGCGCGCGTGATAATGCTCGAAGCCATCGCGGATCAGCAGCGCCAGCGTCGTGGCCAGCGTACGGGGATCAGGAATATCGGCGGCAGCCATTCATCGCACCGAAGGGACCAGCGGTCACCATACGATAGCCGCCGCTGCCTGCGGTAGCGGGAAAAAGAGGTTCTTCTCCCATCTGAGGGGAGCGTCTTGTTGCAAGTGCCGTCGCAGAGCGAGCACGACGCTACGCGGGTGGCCGGGTGCGCAGGCGCTGTTTGGATCGGCTTCGGTCTCCGATCGGGCCGATCGCGAGCGTGGGGGCGAGGATCTGGGCTTTTTTGATGGCCGTTGGTGGGTCGGGCGCTGGGTCCCTATGCCCTTGGAGGCGAAGTAAAGGAGGAGGTGGCGGCCGCAGGCCGACGCCGGAGGACATTCGCCGGAAAGGGCATAGGGACCCAGCGCCCGACCCACCAACGGCCGCGCCTGGAACGGGTCGAAAGCACGCTTTTTGATTGCCCCACATGGCGGCGAAGACCCAAAAAAAACGCCGCCGGCCGCCACCACGGCGCGGCCGGCGGCGGAGGGAACCTTACAGCGCCAGTTCGGCTTCCACGTCCTGCACCTTGCGGCGCGCCAGGGCGAGGTTGGACTTGTTGCGGTCCAGGACCAGGTACAGGAACAGGCCCTTCTTGCGCGAGACCGGGCGCAGGATGTGGTACGCCTTGCCCAGCGAGATCAGGATGTCTTCGATGGTGTCGTTGAGATTGAGCGACGCGGCCGTCTTCATCTTGGCCCGGATCACCTCGGTGTTGCCTGCCGCGGCCACCTCCATGTCCATCCCCGAACCGGCCTCCCCCAGCAGCATGCCGCTTTCGTAATCGACCAGTGCCACCGCCTGCGCGCCATCGATGGTCATCAGCGCGTTCAAGGTATCGTCGAGTCCTGCCATGTTGCACCCCGTTGGTTGTCGAGCCCCGTGTTCCCCTGCGGATCGGCTCGTGATCCGCTGAGTTCGGCCATGATGTTGCGGCCACATTCCTTCGCACTCCACAGCACCTTGCCGATCACGCAGCGCGCGTCGCAGGCGGTCATCAGCAGCAGCGGCGCCGGCGTGGCGGGCAGGGCCAGCATCAGCACCTTGC
>NZ_QAIW01000199.1:0-2066 GCF_003061285.1 Stenotrophomonas sp. HMWF003
GCCCCAGTCGCGGCTGTTGTGGGTGCGGGTCTCGCCGAAGGCAAAGCCCAGCACGCCGTTGCTGCCGAAGGCCATGTCCTGGCCCATCATCCAGCCACGGGTATCGGCACCGCTGGCCGAGAAGCTGCCCTGCCCGACCTCGCCGAGCTGGTTCTGCCAGGCCCCGCGCAGGCGCGGCGCGCCCTGCACCTGGCCAAACCGCGCCGACAGCGCGCGGCGGTTGAGGTCGACGCTGTCGAAGGTGGCGGCGGTGGCCAGCGCATGGGCCTTGCCAGACAAGCTGTCCAGGCTGGCCTGCAGCGCCTGGTTGCCCTGCACCTGCTGCAGCTGACCGGCCGCATCCGCGAAACCGCTGGTGCCGTTGCCGCTTCCCGTATCGAGTTGGACGAACGCCTGTTCCACACGGTTGGCCGACGCGATGGCAACGGCGTCCAGGCCCGCGGCGCTGGCGGCCGAATTCACGTTGACCCGGTTGATGTTCAACCAGGCCGTGCTCGCGTCGTAGGAGAAGTTGGCATCGAGCAGGGTGACCGGGCCGCTGAACTGCAGGCCGCCGAAGGCGCCGCTGATACCCGTGCCGGCCTTGATCAGCGCCTGGCGCTGGTTGTTCTGCGGCACATAGCCACTGACCGCACCGACCACGCTGACAAGCCCGCCTCCCAGGCTGGCATGGCCGGTCACCTGCAGTGCGGGCGCACCCAGCGTCGTGACGTAGCGGCCATTGGGCCGCTGCACGTAATCGCCGTCGATGACCGCAGTGGTATTGGCTTCGGTGAGCACAACGCTGCCGTTGTTGTCGACGATGCCGGTAATGCGCGTGGTGCCGGTACGGAACTGCAGTGCGCCGAAGGTGCCGTTAGCGGCTGCAGGACCGACCAGCACCACCGAGGTGAGCGACGCACCATCACGCAGCGCCAGCGTGCCACGCTCGATGCTGGTCAGGCCGGTATACGTGTTGGCACCGGACAGCACCAGTGTGCCATCGCCCTGCTTGGTCAGCCCACCGTCGCCGCTGATGTTGTTGGCCCACACCGTGCCCGATGCCGATTGCGCAATGTTGACCGTCACGTCGCCCCAGTCGAACCGCCCCGGTCCATTGATGGCCTTGGCGATGTTGAGCAGGCCGTAGCCAAAGGTGCTGTCCACGCCGGGCGCGCCCAGGTCGGTGGCGGTGCCCAGCAGCGTCTGCCGCACCAGGTCGTTGCTGAAATACGGGTACTTCTGCCAGACCAGCGCGGCAGCGCCGGACACCAGCGGCGCGGCGAAGGAGGTGCCGTAGTTCCAGAGATAGCTCGGGGTACCGCCAGCGGTAAGTGCCGGATCGACGTACACCGCCGCGCCCGGGGCGGCCAGGCAATACCTGGCGGCGACGCCGCAGGCATTGGCGTAGGACGCCAGCTTGCCGGGACTGTTGGAATCGACGGCGGTGACGCTCAGCCAGCCGCGCTCCAGGTCGGCCGCCGGCAGTGTGCCGTTCGGGCCGGGCTGGCTGGGCAACGCCGCCATGCTGGACGGGTCCGGCTTGCTCTCGTTGCCGGTGGCGAACACCACAAGGCCGCCGTGGTTGAGGATGAAGGGGCGGTATTCCTGGGCGATCGGCGCGGTGGCCGCCGGGTTGGTCCAGTACAGACCGCCCCAGGAGTTGTTCATGACCTTCACGCCCTGGTTCATCAGGTCCGTATGGACCTCGGCCAGGCCCAGCGCGCCGTTGACTTCATTGCCACTGCCCGAGCCATCGTCGGTGGGACGCTTGTCGGCGATGATGCGCGCCGACACGATCTGCGCGCCGGGGGCGATGCCGCCCTGCCAGGTGCCCACGGCCGCACCGGCGGCCAGTTCGGCCACGGCGGTGCCATGCCCGACCACGTCATCGACGTTGAGGTTGTTCACCCGCGGATCGACGTAGGTGTAGTTGGCCAGCACGCGCCCGGCCAGCGCCGGATGGTTGCGCATCACGCCGGAATCGACGATGCCGATGCGCACGCCGCTGCCGGTCAACCCGGCACTGCGCGCGGCGCCGGCCTGGGTGATGGTCAGGTGCGCATCGAAGGCCGGCTGCGTAGGCG
>NZ_QAIW01000200.1:0-6289 GCF_003061285.1 Stenotrophomonas sp. HMWF003
GGGGCGGGATGATACGGGGCCAGGTGGGTAGAGCCGACCGTTGGTCGGCTGCCCTCCGCTCAAACGCGCGCACGCAGCGCCGCGCTTTTCATCCCTCAGCCTTCGATCGCACCAGCACCCGGCAACGGATCCACATGCCCGCACGCCTCACAGGTGCGCATCTCCACCGATGCCTGGTACCGCGCAAACACTTTCGGCAGGTCCGTTTCGATGTTTTCCAGCGCGAAGTATTCTTCGTACAGTTTGTGGTTGCAGCGTTCGCAGAACCACAGCAGGCCGTCGCGTTCGTGGGCCAGGCGCTTGCGCTCCACTACCAGTCCCACGCCGCCGGGCGGGCGGCGCGGGGAATGCGGCACTTTGCCCGGCAGCAGGAAGATTTCGCCCGCGCGGATCGGAATGTCGCGCACGGCGCCGTCTTCCTGCACCTTCAGCACCATCTCGCCTTCGAGCTGGTAGAACCACTCCGGGCCCTCGTCGTAATGGTAGTCCGTGCGGCTGTTCGGCCCGCCCACCACCATCACGATGAAGTCCCCGTTCTCGATCATCTTGTTGCCCACCGGCGGCTTCAGCAGATGCCGGTTTTCTTCTATCCAGCCCAGCAGGTTGATCGGCATGGGGAGCATGGTGCGATGTCCGTAGTGGGGAAGGGTCAGTCGCGTTTGCCGCGGCGCGGCACATGCGCCAGCGCCCGCTCGTAGGCTGCCTGCAGGTCTTCCGGTGCGCCCACGTCGATGCCCATTTCGCGCACCCGGCCGTCCTTCAGGCTGTAGACCCAGCCGTGCACCATCAGTTTCTGCCCGCGCGCCCAGGCGTCCTGCACGATCGTCGACCGGCAGGCGTTGACCACCTGCTCGATCACGTTCAGTTCGCACAGTCGTGCATGTTTCAGGTCCGGATCGTCGATCGCATCCATGATCGATGCGTGCTTCTGTGCCACATCGCCCACGTGCCGCAGCCAGTTGTCGGCCAGGCCCACCCGCGTGTTGTGCAGGCTGGCGTGCACGCCGCCGCAGCCGTAATGGCCCACGATCAGGATGTGCTTCACCTTCAGCTGGTCCACCGCGTACTGGATCACGCTCAGGCAGTTGAGGTCGGTGTGCACCACCACGTTGGCCACGTTGCGGTGTACGAACACTTCACCCGGCGCCATCCCGATGATCTGGTTGGCCGGCACGCGCGAATCCGAGCAGCCGATCCACAGGTATTCCGGATGCTGCTGCTTGGCCAGCTGGTGGAAGAAGTCCGGGTCTTCCTTCTCGATCCGGTCCGCCCATTCGCGGTTGTTCTGCAGCAGTTTGTGGATGTCTTTCATGGGGCAGGTGTCCCTGACGTGAGGTGGGGGCAAGGCGCGGCCAGCCTGGCCGCAGCGTCGCGGAAAACGGGGAGGGTCAGCCGGCGGTGCCGCCGTCGCGGCGCCAGCGCATCCACTGCGCCAGCTCGCGGGAAGCCGGGGCGTCCAGCGCCGACAGCGCGTCGATCACGCTGCACTGGTTCGCCTCCGGGTGGTTCTGGCTCAGTTTGAGCTTGATCTGTACCTGGGCCGGGCGGAAGCGGAAGCCGACGATGCCGGCCAGCATGCGTTGCTGGCGCGGCTCGATCGGCAGCAGGTCCCAATCGCCGCCCACCGTACCTTCGTAATGCGCGCTCAGTGCGTCCAGCATCGCGACCAGTGTGTCCGGGTCGGTGACCGGTTCCAGCACGCCGCGCAGTTCGGCCGCCGCGTAGTTCCAGGTGGGGACGCGCGCCTGCGCCTCTTTGTCCGGATACCAGCCCGGCGACACATACGCGTGCGGGCCGTTCACCAGCAGCGTGGCCGGGCCGACGTGGCCGGCCTGCGGATTCGGTTTGGCCCAGTGGCCTTCGATCAGGATGCCGTCGGCATCACGCGTGTACACCACCGGCAGGCGCGTGGCCTGCGGGTAGCCGTCGGCGCCGTTGGTCACCAGGGTGACGAACGCATCGCGCGCCAGCAGCCGGTCCAGCCAGATCAGGTCGGTCTCGACGAAGGCGGACGGAATGAACATCGTCGGTCAGGCGCGGGCGCCCAGGCTCTGCACCATGCGGCCCTGCAGGTCGGCATCGCTGGCGCCCTGCGGCGGCTGCACTTCATGCAGCGAGAAGCCGCGGATCAGCGCGTCTTCCTCGTCCAGCCCGTCATAGGAGACGAATTCGGCGTCGAACAGCTGCGAGCGCGCGGTGTCCTCGCTGTCGTAGCTGAGCGTGTTGCCGTCGCTGTCCAGCACTTCGGCGGTGCCCGCCGGGCGGACCCGCAGCCGGGCCCAGATCAGCGTGTTGCCCAGGCTGGCCAGGAACCACTCGTCGCGGTCGGGGGAGGTGTCGTTCATATCAGTACCATCGAAAGCAGCCAGAGCAGGGCAGCCATGCCCAGCCCGGCCAGCAGGGTCAGCAGCGACACCCAGGCCGGCGTTGCCAGCCCGGACAGCGCCAGGTCGGGGGTTTGCCGGTAATCACGGCCCAGCAGCCAGCGCAGCGCGTCCGGGCGCAGGAACGCACCGTTGCCGAAGCGTTGCGCCAGCAGCGGGTGGCGGTCGCGGATGTGGACCAGGGTGAGCGGCCAGAAGATCACGAAGGCACTGAACCCGGCGATCGCCACGCCGACGAAGCACAGCGCGAAGAACAAGGTCATGGGTCAGTGCCTCCGTAGGTGGATCAGAACTCGGCGGTGCCCGGTGCGCGCGGATAGGCGATCGCATCGCGGATGTTGCCCAGCCCGCAGACGTAGACCACCAGACGCTCGAAGCCCAGCCCGAAACCGGCGTGCGGCACCGAACCGTAGCGGCGGAAATCGCGGTACCAGCCGTAGTGCTCGCGGTCCAGGCCGAACTGCGCCATGCGCGCGTCCAGAACGTCCAGGCGCTCTTCGCGCTGGCTGCCGCCGATGATCTCGCCGATGCCCGGGGCCAGCACGTCCATCGCGGCAACGGTCTTGCCGTCGTCGTTCAGGCGCATGTAGAACGCCTTGATGTGCTCGGGGTAGTTGGTCACCACCACCGGGCGGCCGATGTGTTCCTCGGTCAGCCAGCGCTCGTGCTCGGTCTGCAGGTCCAGGCCCCACTCGACCGGGAAGTCGAACTTCTTGCCCGAGTTCTGCAGCAGCTTCACCGCCTCGGTGTAGTCGATCTGCTCGAACGGGGCATTGATGAAGGCCTCCAGCTTGGTGATCGCGTTCTTGTCCACGCGCTCGGCCAGGAACGCCAGGTCGTCGCCACGCTCGTCGAGCACCGCGCGGAACAGGTACTTCAGGAACTGCTCGGCCAGGCGCGCGTCTTCGGCCAGGTCGGCGAAGGCGATTTCCGGCTCGATCATCCAGAACTCCGCCAGGTGGCGGGTGGTGTTGGAGTTTTCGGCGCGGAAGGTCGGGCCGAACGTGTACACCTTGCTCAGGGCCAGGCAGTACGCCTCGACGTTGAGCTGGCCGGACACGGTCAGGAAGGTTTCCTTGCCGAAGAAATCGCGGCTGAAATCGACCTCGCCCTTGTCGTTGCGGGGCAGGTTGGCCATGTCCAGGGTGGAAACCCGGAACATCTGGCCGGCGCCTTCGGCATCGGAGGTGGTGATGATCGGGGTGCTGATCCAGTTGAACCCGTTCTCGTGGAAGAACCGGTGCACGGCCTGGGACAGGCAGTTGCGGATGCGGGTGACCGCGCCGAACAGGTTGGTGCGCGGGCGCAGGTGCGCCACTTCACGCAGGAACTCGGCGCTCATCGGCTTGGGCTGGATCGGGTAGGTCAGCGGGTCTTCGACCAGGCCGACGATCTCGATGCTGCTGGCCTGGATCTCGAACGACTGGCCCTTGCCCTGCGACTTGACCAGGGTGCCGCGGGCGATCACCGAGCAGCCGGGGGTGAGGGCCTTGATCGCGTCGAAGTTGTCCAGGGTGTCATTGGCCACCACCTGGATGGGGGCAAAGCAGGAGCCATCGGTGACATTGACGAAGGCCAGTGCTGCCGACCCACGCACCGTACGCACCCAACCGCGTACGGTTGCCTCGCCGCCTTCCGGGATCTTCCCGGCAAGCGCATGTTCAACGCTGACCACCGTCATGACTTGAATCCTCTATTGATCGACTCGATCTCTGAACGAGGAGTTTAACGGGTGCAGCGCTCTGCTTGCGAGGCATTTTTAGCCGCCGTGGACTTCTATAATGACCCCGATCCGCTGGAGTTGCCTGTCATGGCTGTAAGCCTTACCCCTGTTGCCTTTGCCCGTGTGCAGAAGTTCGTCGCCCAGACCCCGGGCGCGCTGGGCCTGCGTTTCGGCGTCACCCGTACCGGTTGTTCGGGCTGGGGCCACATCACCGACCTGGCCCGCGACGAGCGCCAGGGCGACACCGTGTTCGAGCAGGACGGGGTGCGCATCTACGTGGATGCCGACAGCCTGAGCCTGGTCGACGGCACCGAGATCGACTTCGGCAAGCACGGGCTGAGCGAGACGTTCACGTTCAGGAACCCGAACGCCACCGCCGAATGCGGCTGCGGCGAGAGCTTCACCACCGAAGCCGACAAGGCCTGATCCGGGCCGGGGCGGGGCGCTTGGCCCCGCTGCTGCTTGCCTGCGGGCGCTGCTGCTGCCATACTTTGCGGCTTCCTGCCTGATTCCGGGCAGGACCCTTGCCCCACCGCGTTCATCTGCGGGGGGCTGTCCGGCCCCCAAAGGGCCACATCCGAAAGGTAAAAACACATGAGTCGTCATTACGAAGTCGTGTTCCTGGTCCATCCGGACCAGAGCGAACAGGTCCCGGCCATGATCGAGCGCTACAAGGCGCTGGTCGAGAACGGCAACGGCACCGTCCACCGTCTGGAAGACTGGGGCCGTCGTCAGCTGGCCTACCCGATCCAGAACCTGGTGAAGGCCCACTACGTCATGCTCAACATCGAGTGCGACCAGGCCGTGCTGAGCGAGCTGGTGGAAAGCTTCCGCTTCAACGATGCCGTGCTGCGCAACCTCGTCATCAAGCGTGACGAAGCCGACACCGAGCAGTCGCTGATCATGAAGAGCAAGGACGAGAAGGGTGACAAGCCCGAGCGTGGCGAGCGTCGTCGTCGTGATGACGAAGAAGGTGAAACCACCCCCGCCGCTGACACCGATGCCGGCGAAGACGCCGCTTCGGCCGCTTAAGGAGCACTGACATGTCCAAGTTCTTCCGTCGCCGCAAGTTCTGCAAGTTCACGGCCGAAGGTATCAAGGAGATCGATTACAAGGATCTCAACACCCTGCGCCAGTACCTGACCGAGAACGGCAAGATCGTGCCGAGCCGCGTCACCGGTACCAAGTCGAAGTACCAGCGCCAGCTGGCAACGGCCGTCAAGCGCGCCCGTTTCCTGGCCCTGATTCCGTACACCGACAACCACGACGTCTGATGAAAGCCGGCGGCTTCGGTCGCCGCTTTCGTGGACCTGGCCGCCCGCGCTGCAGAGCGTCGGGCGGTTTCACGGTCTACCGTTCGGATATTCGGACAGCCATCGCTGCGGGGCCACGCCTCGCTAACGAATACATATTTGGAGCTACACCATGAAGCTGATTCTTCTCCAGAAGGTCACCAACCTCGGCGGTCTGGGCGATCTGGTCGACGTGAAGCCGGGCTACGGCCGCAACTTCCTCGTCCCGACCGGCAAGGCCGTTCCGGCCACCGCCACCAACGTTGCCGAGTTCGAAGCCAAGCGCGCCGACTACGAAGCCAAGGCCCAGTCGATCCACGCTGACGCCGAAGCCCGCAAGGCACAGCTGGAAGGCAAGAGCGTCACTATCGCCGCCAACGCGTCGACGGAAGGCAAGCTGTACGGTTCGGTTGGCCCGCGCGACATCGCCGAAGCCTTCACCAAGGCCGGCCTGCCGCTGGAAAAGAGCGAAGTGATCCTGGGCGAAGGCGCTTTCCGCAACGTGGGCGAGTACGAGGTGACTGTTCACCTGCACGCCGACGTGGAAACCACCGTCAAGGTGGTTGTGGAAGCCGAAAAGGCCTGATTCCGGCCGAAAGGCTGGCGTCACCAGAACGGGTGCCCGCAAGGGTGCCCGTTTTTGTGTTTGGGGGTTTTGTTTTTTAAAAGCTTAAAAGCTTAAAAGCTTAAAAGCTTAGAAGCTTGAAGCCAGATCAATGGCGGGTGCCGGCGCTTTGGTTCTTCCGGTGGGAGGGTGCCGGGTGGCCTTGGCCGGGACACGCCGTAAATCCATCCCTGGAGGCTCGTGGGCGCCATCCATGGCGCCCAACGGTCCCGGCCAAGGCCACCCGACACCCTCTGCCAAGATGTCCGGTGCGGGCGGGTAGAGC
>NZ_QAIW01000201.1:0-16957 GCF_003061285.1 Stenotrophomonas sp. HMWF003
CCGCCTGCGTACCGCGCTGGCGGGTGCGACGCTCACGATTGGACCGCCCGATGCGGCCCACGCCGTGTGGTGCGACGAGGAAGGACGCACTACGCCGGCACGTCGGGACAGCGTGGGCGGTTGGCACTGTCCGGACCGGCCCGGTTACTGGACGCTGCGCGTGGGCGCGGACGAACACGCCGTTGCGATCGCGCCGGCCCGCTGTTTCAGCGTGGCCGATGCCAGCGGTACGCCCACGCCGCGCCGCTGGGGTGCCACCCTGCAGGTGTATGCGGGGCGGTCGCGCGCCGACGCCGGCATTGGCGACAGCGACGGGGTGGCCGCGTGGTGCCGACGCGTGCATGCCGCCGGGGGCGATGCGCTGGCGCTCAGCCCACTGCATGCGGCCGGCCGGATCGAACCTCTTTTCAGCCCGTACTCGCCCAGCGACCGGCGCTTCCTGGAGCCGGTGTATACCGCGCCGCCGCCGTGGGTACAGGCCGACGACGTGGATAACCAGGCACCGATGCCACCGCCAGATGGCCTGATCGACTGGGCGGGCGCGGCGGCGTTCAAATGGGCGCGCCTGTCGCGCTGGTTCGAGGCCATGCAGGATGCGCCGCAGGATCTGCAGGCGGCGCTGCATCACCATCAGCAGGCAGGGGGCAGGGCGCTGGCGCGCTTTGCGTCCTTCAACGCGGCGGCGCTGGGCCAGCCCGACCCGGCGTTGCAGTGCTTTGCGCAGTGGCTGTCGACCCGAAGCTGGGCGCAGGTGCAGCAGCGTGCGCGCACGCGCGGGATGGCACTCGGGCTGATCGCCGACCTCGCGGTGGGCTTCGTGCCGGACGGCGCCGAAGCGGCGGCTGCGGGCGACACCGCGCTGCGCGGGCTGGTATTGGGTGCACCGCCGGATGCGTTCGCACCGCACGGGCAGGTGTGGGGCGTAAGCAGCTACTCGCCCGATGGATTGCGGCGCACCGGGTTTGCGCCCTTCATTGCACTGCTGCGCGCGGTCATGCGGGATCGTGGCGGCGTGCGCATCGATCACATCCTGGGCCTGCAGCGGCTGTGGGTGGTGCCGCACGGGGCTGGGTCGGGCGAGGGTGCGTACCTGCGCTATCCGCTGGACGACCTGTTGAACCTGCTGGCGCTGGAGTCATGGCGGCACCGCTGCATCGTCATCGGCGAAGACCTTGGCGTGGTGCCCGACGGCATCCGCCAGCGGCTTGCCGAGCGCGGCGTGATGGGCATGGACGTGCTTGCCTTCTCCCGTGCCAGCGACGGTGAATTCCTGCCGCCCAACCTGTGGCGCACGATGGCCGTGGCCACCACCGGCACCCACGATCTGCCGACGCTGGCAGGCTGGCAGCGCGGCGAAGACATTGCGGTGCGTGCGCGGCTGGCCAACGACAGCGACGACGTCACCGCGGCGGCCATGGCGCGGCGCCGCCAGGAAGCCGCGCAGCTCGCCGTTGCGGTGGGGGCCGACCAGGCATGCCCGGACACCCTGCACGATGCCGCGATTGCGTTCGTCGCCACCGGCCCCGCACCGTTGGCGCTGCTGCCGGTGGAAGACGCGCTGGGGCTGCGCGAGCAGGTGAACCTGCCGGGTACCGTGGCGGTGTATCCCAACTGGCGCCACCGCCTGCCGCAGCCGCTCCCGCGCCACCTGCTGCACGCGGCGCTGCGCCGGTTTGCCGCCGCGCGCGGAAAGGAGGATTGAGATGGTGCCGTTCCGGGCTACCGCACGGGTGCAGCTGCATGCCGGCTTCACCTTCGAGGCTGCGCAGGCCCAGCTTGGGTACTACGCGGACCTGGGCATCAGCCATTTGTACCTGTCGCCGATTGCCAGTGCCGTGGCCGGTTCCAGCCACGGCTACGACGTGATCGATCCGGCGACGGTCAACCCGGCACTGGGCGGTGAGCCTGCGCTGATCCGGTTGGCCGAGCAGGCGCGCAGGCATGGCATGGGGCTGATCGTGGACATCGTGCCCAACCACGTGGCCGCGCACCCGAGCAACCCGTACTGGGCCGATGTGCTCACCCACGGCCAGGCCAGCCGGTATGCCGCCTGGTTCGACATCGACTGGAACGCGCCCGGCCGCGACGGGAAACTGTGGCTGCCGGTGCTCGACCGCCCGCTGGCGGCGGCGCTTGCCGACGGCGTGCTCAAGGTGGAGCGTGATGCACACGGCACCGCCTGGCTGGTGTTGCCGGAGGGCCGCTATCCGCTGGCCCCCGAGACCCAGGCCGACGCCACGCCCGGCATGCCGGCCCGCGCGTTGGCCGCGGTGCTGGCGCGCCAGGCCTACCGGCTGGCGTGGTGGCGCAGCGGCGATGCGCAGGTGAATTACCGGCGGTTCTTCACCATCAGCGCGCTGGCGGCACTGCAGATGGAGCGCACGGAGGTATTCACGGCGGTGCATGCGTTGCCGTTGCGGCTGGCCGCTGACGGTGTCATCGACGGGGTGCGGGTTGACCATGTGGATGGCCTGCGCGATCCGACCCGCTACCTGCGCACGCTGCGCACCGCGCTTGACGCGGCGGGCGCGGCGCGGCAGCTGGCGCCGGGCACGCTGGGGCTGTGGGTGGAGAAGATCCGGGGCCCTGACGAGCAATTGCCTGCCCACTGGCCGTGCGATGGCAGCACCGGTTATGACGCCATGGACCAGGTGGGCGGACTGCTGCATGACATCGCCGGTGGCGCGAAGCTGGCTGCGCAGTGGCGGCAGGCCACGGCGGACCCGCGCGATGTGGGGCAGGTCGAGCGGCAGGCGCGCGTGGAGGTGCTGGCGAGCGGCCTGAAGGCGGAGTTCGACGCGCTGGTGGCCCTGCTGGCGAAAGTAGCCGACGAAGCCGGTGGACCGGCGGCAGATCTGGGCACGTCCCTGCTCGGCACCGCAGCGGCGCGGCTGCTGATTCACTTTCCGGTGTACCGCAGCTACCTGGACGACGAGGCGGCCACAGCGGCCGACCGTGGCCGCTGGCAGCAGGCGGCGCAGGCCGCCTGCGCCAGCGCCGACCCGGCAGTGACAACGGCGATCCAGCACATCCTGGGCTGGGTGCTGGCGCCGCTTGCAGTAGATGCACCGCCGACGCTGCGCGCGGCCTGCCTGCGCCTGCGCCAACAGGTCCAGCTGCTGAGCGCGCCGCTGACCGCCAAGGCAGTGGAAGACTGCAGCTTCTATCGCTACGCCGCCCAGTTGTCGCGCAACGAGGTCGGCAGCGATCCCGCCGTGCTGGGACTGCCGGTGGCGGATTTCCACGCGCGCGCGGCCGAGCGCGGGCGATCCCACCCGCGTGCATTGCTGGCCACGGCCACGCATGACCACAAGCGCGGTGAAGATGCGCGGATGCGCCTGGCAGTGGTGTCCCACTGGCCGGAATGGTGGCATACGCACGTGCGCCGCTTCGAACGCCTTGCCGCGCCCCTCGGTGCGGCCGCGATGCATCCTGCCGACCGGCTGATGCTGTGGCAGACCCTGGTGTCGGCCTGGCCGGCCGAGGCGGAGCTGGTCCCGGACGGCTTCGCGCAGCGTGTGGCCGAATGGCAACGCAAGGCCCTGCGCGAAGGGGGCCTGCGCAGTAGTTGGCGCGACCCGGACGCCGCGTATGAGCACGCGGCCAGTACGCTGCTGGACACCGTGTTCAGCGCACCCGCCGCGCAGCCGCTGCGGCAGGCGCTATGCGCAACGGTGACACGGCTGGCGCCGGCCGGGGCGCGCCTGAGCCTGGTGCAGGCGGCACTGCGCCTGACGATTCCCGGCGTGCCGGACCTGTACCAAGGCACCGAAGGCTGGGATCTGTCGCTGGTCGACCCGGACAACCGTCGCCCCGTGGACTACACCACGCGCCGCGCGTGGCTCGACGAGACGCGGCGCTGGCCACAGCTGCTGGTGGCCTGGCATGACGGCGCAGTCAAGGCGCGGCTGCTGCACGCGTTGTTGCAGGTGCGGCGCGCGATGCCCGCACTGTTCGCGCACGGCGACTACCAGCCGCTGCCCACCACCGCACCCGACCGCGTGCTGGCGCTGTGCCGCCAGCATCAGGGCCAGCGCCTGGTGCTGGTGGTGGCCATCGGAATGAGCGCCGGGCCGGCTACCCACGCCACTGCCGCGTTGCCGGCGCGGTTCTGGGGAGGCGCCCGGGTCAGCGTCCCGCCCGGGCGCTATCGCAACGTACTCACCGGTCAGACTGTAGATAGTCAGACCGCCTCTGTTCCGTTGCGGGTGCTGTCTGCGGACAGCCCCGTAACCCTGTTGATCCACTACTGAAGCCGGGACCCATGGAAGAGCACGAACGACGCGAACGCATTGCAGAACTGGCGCGACAGATCTGGGAGGCCGAGGGCCGCCCGGACGGACAAAGCACGCGCCATTGGCTGATGGCCGAGCGATTGCTCGAGGCCGAACTGAAGGCGGCGGCCGGCAAGGAGCCGCGCCGATGAGCCCGCTTCCCTCGGTGCAGACCTCGCGCGTGCGCGCCGGCCGCCCCTTTCCGCTCGGCGCCACCTGGGACGGGGTAGGGGTCAACTTCTCGCTCTACAGCCGCCACGCCACCCGCGTGGAGCTGTGCCTGTTCAACGAGCGCGGACGCGAGGTGGAGCGGATCGTGCTGCCTGAGTACACCGACGAGATATGGCATGGCTACCTGCCCGACGCGCGTCCGGGCCAGCGCTATGGGTACCGCGTGGATGGCCCCTACGCGCCCGAGGCAGGCCACCGTTTCAATCCCCACAAGCTGCTGCTGGACCCGTACGCCCGCCAGGTGGTGGGCCACCTGAAGTGGGCCCCGGCGTTGTTCGGCTACACCGTTGGCCATCGCGACAAAGACCTGAGTTTCGACAAACGCGATAGCGCGCCCTTCATGCCCAAGTGCGCGGTGGTCGATCCGGCCTTCACCTGGGGGCGCGACCGTCCGCCGGGCGTCTCATGGGAAGACACCGTGATCTACGAGGCACACGTGCGCGGCCTGTCGATGCTGCACCCGGACATCGCCGAATCGGCGCGGGGCACGTTCTCCGCACTCAAGCACGACAGCCTGCTGGACCACCTCAAGCACCTGGGCGCCACCGCGCTGGAACTGCTGCCCGTGCACGCCCACGTGGACGACCAGCACCTGCTCGAGCGTGGCCTGCGCAACTACTGGGGCTACAACACCCTGGCCTTCTTCGCGCCGGACCCGCGCTTGCTGGCCACCAACGCCATCGCCGAGTTCAAGCAGATGGTGGCCGGCGTGCATACGGCCGGGCTGGAAGTGATCCTGGACGTGGTCTACAACCACACCGCCGAAGGCAACGAGCTGGGCCCGACGCTGTCGTTCAAGGGCATCGACAATGCCAGCTACTACCGCCTGGCCGACAACCCGCGCTACTACGTCAACGACACCGGTACCGGCAACACCTTCGACCTGACCAACGCCGGTGCGTTGCGGATGGTGATGGATTCGCTGCGCTACTGGGTGCAGGACATGCACGTGGACGGCTTCCGCTTCGACCTGGCCACCATCCTGGGGCGCGAGCGCGAAGGGTTCGATCCGTCCGGCAGCTTCCTCGACGCGGTGCGCCAGGACCCGGTGCTGAGCCAGGTGAAGCTGATCGCCGAGCCGTGGGACATCGGCCCGGGCGGTTACCAACTGGGCCAGTTCCCCCCCGGATGGGCCGAATGGAACGACAAATTCCGTGACAACGTACGTGCACTGTGGCGGGGTGATGGCGGCCAGCTGCCCGAGTTCGCCACGCGCATCATGGGTTCGGCCGATCTGTTCAACCACAAGGGTCGGCGGCCGGCGGCGTCGGTCAATTTCGTGACCGCGCACGACGGGTTCACCCTGCACGATCTGGTCAGCTACAACGACAAGCACAACCAGGCCAACGGCGAGGACGGGCGCGACGGCAGCGACCACAACATCTCCTGGAACCACGGGGCCGAAGGGCCGAGCCAGGATCCGGATCTGCTGGCGCTGCGCGCGCGGCAGATGCGCAACCTGCTGGCCAGCCTGCTGTTCGCACAGGGCACGCCGATGCTGTTGGCCGGCGACGAGTTCGGGCGCACCCAGCAGGGCAACAACAATGCCTATTGCCAGGACAACCCGTTGACCTGGCTGGACTGGGCCGAAGCCGCCTCGGAGGCGGGCAAGCGCCAGACCGCATTCGTGCGCAAGGCACTGAAGCTTCGGCGGCGCTATCCCCACCTGCGCCGCGGACGCTTCCTGGACGCCCGCGACGGAGGCGATGGAGGTTCGGTGGAGTGGCTGCGCAGCGATGGGGCCGCCATGGGCGAGGCCGACTGGAACGATCCGGAGGCACGCGTGCTGATGCTCAAGATGGGCGGAAGCGATGTCGATGACGGTGAGCACGGCCCCGAACATGAAACCCTGCTGCTGGTGGTCAACGCCGGCCATGCCGAGGTCCGGTTCGCGGTGCCTGCGCCGGGCGACCGGCAGTGGCGCGTGCTGCTGTCCACCACGGCAGGGCAGGCACCGGTTCTGGACGAGGGCGGTGGGCTCGCGCTTCCTGACCGGAGCATGGCCCTGCTGGCCAGCCGTCCGGTGCGCGGTTGGGCTGCTCCGGCAGGGGGCTGAGGCACCGGATCGGGCGCGATGCAGGCAGGGTGCAAGAGGCGTTACATGAACGAGTCAGCTGTGTGGGCAATTGCTTCACATCAGACGCTTCACCGTACGCTCCTCAGCAACCTGAATTGATTTAAGCTCGCGTCCCGGCGCCCATTCAGGTGCGCCGGTCTGGCTCTCCACCTCTCTTTGCAGGAATTCCGCATGGCGGCTTTGCAGCAGCGCACGATCGACCTCATCCGAAGCCACCAGGAGACCCTGTTGGCCCAGTGGATGGACAGCCTTACCGGTGGTGGCCAGACCCAGGACGGGCGGTTGTCCGCCCGCGAACTGGATACGCAGGCCCGCGAGTTCTGGCGCCTGTTCCTGCAGGCGCTGTCGGTGGCCAACACGGGCAGCCTGATCGGCGCCGACTGGCAGGAGACCCGCCGTTTCCTTGAAGACCTCTCGCGCGACCGCGTGCTCAAGGGCTTCGACTCGGCCGAAACCGCCCGCTTCCTGTTCTCGCTCAAGCGCCCGTTGTTCGACCTCCTCCAACAGGGGTACGCCGACGACACGGCGCTGCTGGGCGACCAGCTGTGGGCGATCTCCGAACTGCTGGACCTGCTGGGCCTGCACAGCGTCAAGGCGTTCCAGAAGACCCGCGAAGACGTGATCCAGCGCCAGCAGGAAGAAATGCTGGAGCTGTCCACCCCGGTGGTGAAGCTGTGGGAAGGCGTGCTGGCGCTGCCGATGATCGGCACGCTGGATTCGCAGCGCACCCAGGTGGTGATGGAATCGCTGCTGCAGCGGATCGTCGATACCGGCTCGGAAATCGCCATCATCGACATCACCGGCGTGCCCACCGTGGACACCCTGGTGGCCCAGCACCTGCTCAAGACGGTCACCGCCATCCGCCTGATGGGCGCCGACGCCATCATCAGCGGTGTGCGGCCGCAGATTGCCCAGACCATCGTGCACCTCGGCCTGGACCTGCAGGGCATCGTGACCAAGGCCAACCTGGCCGACGCGCTGGCGTTGGCGCTCAAGCGCACCGGGCAGACGGTGGTACGGGCAGAGCGCTGATATGGAACGCATTCCGATTCTGCAGATGGGCGATCTGCTGCTGGTGACCATCCAGGTGGACATGCATGACCAGCTGGCGCTGACCCTGCAGGACGACCTGAGCGAGAAGATCCGTCGCACCTCCGCGCGCGGCGTGCTGATCGACATCTCGGCACTGGATATCGTCGATTCCTTCATCGGGCGCATGATCTCCACCATCTCCTCCATCGCCCGGATCATGGATGCCACCACCGTCGTGGTGGGCATGCAGCCGGCGGTGGCGATCACGCTGGTGGAGCTGGGGCTCACCCTCAGCGGCGTGCGTACCGCGCTCAACGTCGAGCGCGGCATGAAGCTGCTGCAGCGCACCGACGAAGACCTGCCATGACCGCGCCGACCGGTGTGTTGCCGATCCGCGTCGAGCAGGATGTGGTGCTGGCACGCCAGGCTGCGCGCCAGGTGGCGGTGGCCTGCAAGCTGCGGTTGATCGACCAGACCAAACTGGTGACCGCTGCCAGCGAGCTGGCACGCAATGCGGTGATCTACGGCGGCGGCGGCACCATGGCCTGGGAAATCCTGGAAAGCGGCCTGCGCAAGGGCGTGCGCCTGGTCTTCACCGACCAGGGGCCCGGCATTCCCGATCTGGCCCAGGCCCTCACCGATGGCTGGTCGTCCGGCTCGGGCATGGGCCTGGGGCTGTCCGGTTCGCGCCGGCTGGTGGACGACTTCGAGCTGGACAGCGCGCCAGGCGAAGGCACGCGCATTGCCATCACCAAATGGACCTGAACTTCACCGGCCAGGTGACCCGGGTGGTGGCGGTCGAGGAGGTCTCGCAGGTTGGACAGGCCCGGCGCGAAGCGCTGGCCCTGGCCGAACATGCCGGGTTTGACGAGATGGATGCCGGGCGCGTGGCCCTGGCCGCTACCGAACTGGCCACCAACGTGATCAAGCATGGTCGCGGCGGGCGCATGTACCTGTCGTTGGTCTGCGGCCGCAGTGGCCGCGGCGTGGAGCTGTGCACGCTCGATGCCGGCCCCGGCTTCTCGCTCTCCGAATGCCTCCCCGACGGCGTCTCCACCGGCGGAACACAGGGGCTGGGGCTGGGCGCCATCCGCCGCCAGGCAACGGTGCTCGATGCCTGGTCCGATGCACGCGGCGCGGTGATCGTGGCCCGCATTTACCCAAGCCGGTCCGCGCCGGACATCGACCTGGCCTACGGCGCGCTGCGCATTCCCATGCGCCATGAAGTGGCCTGCGGCGATGGCTGGCACCTGCGCGCCGATGGGCACAACACCGTAGTGACCCTGATCGATGGACTGGGCCATGGCCTGCCGGCGGCCGATGCCGCCCAGGCCGGCACGGCCGCCATGGCCAGCGCCTCGGGCTTCGACGCCGCCACGCTGATCGGCGCGATGCATGCCGGCATGTCCGGCAGCCGCGGCGGTGCCGCCGCCGTGGCGTGTGTCGGACCGGGTGCGCAGAACGTGCAGTTCGCCGGCATCGGCAACATTGCCGCCTCGCTGTGCGAGCCCACCGGCTCGCGCGGGATGGCCTCGCACCCGGGCATCGTCGGGGTGCAGTTCCGCAAGGCACAACCCTTCCACTTTCACACCCCTGCAGGCACGCTGCTGGTCATGCACAGTGACGGACTGCAGGCGCGCTGGAGCCTGCGCGACTACCCCGGCCTGGTCCATCGCCACCCGGCGTTGATCGTAGCGGTACTGCAGCGTGATTTCGACCGCGGCCGCGACGATGTCGGCATCGTTGCGCTGCGTCTTGGAGATATACATTGATGTCCACTGCCAACGATCAGCAGATGCAGCAGCTGCGCATGGAAGCCGACGCGCTGCGCGCCGAACTGGACGAAACCAACCAGGGCGTGCTGGCGCTGTACGCCGAGCTGGACCAGCAGGCCGAGCAGCTGCGCGAGGTCTCCGAGCTGAAAAGCCGGTTCCTGTCCTACATGAGCCACGAATTCCGCACGCCGCTGGGCTCTATCCTGAGCATGACGCGCCTGCTGGAAGACGGCATGGACGGTCCGCTCACCGACGAACAGCGCCGCCAGGTGCGCTTCATCAGCGCCTCCACCAGCGAGCTGCGCGAGATGGTGGACGACCTGCTGGACCTGGCCAAGATCGAGGCCGGCCGCATCACCATTTCGCCGGCCTGGTTCGACCTGATGGACCTGTTCTCGGCGCTGCGCGGCATGTTCCGCCCGCTGGTGGAAGGGGACAGGCTGGACCTGCTGTTCGAGGACCCGCCGGCGTTGCCCATGCTGTACACCGATGACAAGAAGCTGGCGCAGATCCTGCGCAACTTCATTTCCAACGCCCTGAAGTTCACGCCCAACGGGCAGGTCGTGGTCTCGGCCCGCATGCAGGGCGACGATTCGGTGCGCTTCAGCGTGCGCGACACCGGCATCGGCATTCCGGCCGAGCTGCAATCCACCCTGTTCGAGGATTTCGTCCAGGTGGATACCCCGCTGCAGAAGCGCCTGCGCGGCACCGGCCTGGGGCTGTCGCTGTGCAAGCGGTTTGCCGAGCTGCTGGGCGGCCATGTGGGCGTGGACAGCGTGGTCGGCGAAGGCTCGGATTTCTACGTTGTGCTGCCCTACAAGCTTGCCGAGGAGGCGCCCCGTGCCGAACTCTGATCGCATCCTGGTGGTGGATGACAACGCCGCAACCCGCTATGCGGTGCGGCGCGTGCTCGAGCACCACGGCTACAAGGTCGAAGAGGCCGGTACCGGCGGCGAAGGGCTGGCACAGCTGGCCCGCCAGGATTTCGGCGCGCTGGTGCTGGACGTCAACCTGCCGGACATGAGCGGGTTCGACGTGGTGCGGCAGCTGCGCGACGACCCGCGCATGCGGCTGCTGCCGGTGGTGCACGTGTCGGCGGCCTCGATCGCCACCGGGGACCTCATCACCGGCCTGAACGCCGGCGCGGATGCCTACCTGATCCACCCGGTGGATCCTGACGTACTGCTGGCCACGCTGCGCACGCTGCTGCGCGCGCGCCGCTCGGAAGAAGCACTGCGCGAGGCCGAAGCACGCTTTGGCGAGATATTCCGCCAGATCAACGCGCCGATCGCGGTACTCGACGCCGACCTGCGCTACCACGATGCCAACGACGCCTTCGTGCGGCTGCTCGGTGAAGACCGGGCGCCGGGCCGACTGGATGCGCTGCTGGCTGACCAGATCATGCCGTTGAGCGCACTGAAGGTTGCGCTGGCCGAGGGCGAGCGCTGGCAGGGCACCCTCACCCTGCGCGCGGGTGCATCGACGCGGATCACCGAATGGCGCGTCACGCCGTACCGTGCGCCGGGCCAGGGCCTGGTGCTGATCCAGGACACCACCGAACGCCACGCGCGCGAGACCGAGCAGCGCCAGGAACTGGAAAGCGCGACCTCGGAACTGGCCTTCCAGATCGCAGAACGCCAGCGCACCGAGGTCGAGCTGCTGCAGGCGCAGAAGATGGATTCGCTGGGCCAGCTCACCGGCGGCATCGCGCACGACTTCAACAACCTGCTGACAACGATCATCTCCGGCCTGGACATGATCGAGATTGCCGTGGCCCGGGGTACCTGGGACAAGGCATCGCGCTATGTCGATATCGCCACGGCCTCGGCGCATCGCGCCGCCGCCCTGACCCAGCGCATGCTGGCCTTCGCACGCAAGCAGCCGCTCGACCCGCAGACCTTCGACGTGGTGGCGCGGATCCGCTCGCTGGAAGACATGCTGCGCCGGTCGATCGGCGAGAACATCGAGCTGGAACTGGAGCTGGGCGCGCAGCCCATGGTGGCCGTGGCCGATCCGAACCAGTTCGAGAACGTGATCCTCAACCTGGTGATCAACGCGCGCGATGCGCTGGCCGGCCAGGGGCTGATCCGGATCCGGGCCGGTCGCACCCTGGTGGAACGCGACCATGAGCTGGCCCCCGGGCACTACATCAGCGTGAAGGTGCTCGACAACGGCACCGGCATTCCGCTGGAGCTGCTCACCAAGGTTTTCGAGCCGTTCTTCACCACCAAGCCGCAGGGCGAGGGCACCGGGCTGGGCTTGTCGATGACGTACGGGTTTGCCCGGCAGTCGGGCGGCAGTGCGCGTATCGCCAGCGAGCGCGGGGAAGGTACCGAGATCGAACTTCTGCTGCCCGAGGGCCAGCTGCTGAGTCCCGAACAGACGCCGCAGCCCACCCAGGTGCCGCGCGGACGGTCCGAGCGCATCCTGCTGGTGGACGACACCGACTCGGTGCGCATGATGGTGCGCGAGATGCTGGTGGAGTCGGGCTACCAGGTGGTGGAGGCGATCAACGCGCAACAGGCGCTGCTGGAACTGCATTCCGAGCGCGGCATCGACCTGCTGCTCTCCGATGTGGGCCTGCCCGGCATGAACGGCCGCGAGCTGGGCGATGCGGCGCGTGCATTGCGCCCGCAGTTGCCGGTCCTGTTCATCACCGGCTATACCGAGAGCGCCGTCGTGCGCAACGATTTCCTGGGCACCGGCATGGCCTTGCTGCCCAAGCCGTTCAGCGTCAACGAACTGCTGCGCAGCGTGCGCCAGATGCTGCCGGTCGTCTGATCGACGGGCCGGTTCAGGGCGACGGACGGGGCTCGCCGAGCGCCGCCCGTCGCGCGCGGAACACCTCCGGCGTCTGCGGCTTCACGAACAACGCCACCAGCTCGGGGTACTCGGCCTTCACTGCCTTCTCGATGCGGGTGATGCACGCCTCGATCTGCGGGGTGGTGCGGTCGTCCTCGAACTCGGCGCTCAGCATCGCCACCACCTGGTCAGGCCCCATCTGCATGGTGGTCACGCCGTTGGCGTTGCGCAGGTCCGGGTCGGTGTTGGCCACCGCCAGGATGCGGTTGGCCACGCTGGGATGGGCCGGCTCGCCCACCAGCAGCCCCTTGGTTTCGCGGGCGAGCAGGAAGGCGGTCACCGCCAGCACCGCGGCAATGCACAGCGAGGCCACGCCATCGAGCACCGGCATGTCCAGCAGCTGCGCGGCCAGCAGGCCGACCAGCGCAAAGCCCAGGCCCAGCAGCGCGGCGCTGTCTTCCAGCAGCACGGTGAAGGTGGTGGGGTCCTTGCTGCGGCGGAACGCCTCGAAGTAGCCCATCGTGCCCTTGGTGGCACGGAACTCGCGCAGCGCGATCCACCACGACGCGCCTTCAAACGCGATGGAGATGCCCAGCACCGAGTAGCTGATCAGGTGGTTGGTGGCGGGCTCGGGGTGGCGGATGTGCTGGATGCCTTCATACGCCGATACGCCGGCGCCGGCGGCGAACACCAGCAGGGCCACGATGAAGCTCCAGAAATACAGTTCACGCCCGTACCCGAACGGATGCACGGTGTCGGGCTTCTTCTCCGAGCGGCGCAGGCCATACAGCAACAGCACCTCGTTGATGGTGTCCACCAGCGAATGCACGCCTTCGCTGAGCATCGCCGAACTGCCCGACAGGCCGGCGGCCACGAACTTGGCGATGGCGATGCACAGGTTGCCTACCAGCGCGGCGTAGATGACCAGGCGGGAACCGGACGGCGCGGCCATGGCGGGAGGCTCAGTCGGCCGCGCGGTTGGAGGGTGGGCCATTGCGGCCGCGTTCGACGGCGTCGTGGACGCGTGCCACCAGCTCGTCGATGTTGAATGGCTTGCCGACAAAGGGAACGCCCTGATGCTGTTTGGGCACCATCTGCACATACACCGCCGAGGCGAACAGGAACGGGGTGCCGGTGCGGGCAAGGCGATCGGCCACGGGGAAGACCGGCCCGTCGCCGAGTTCGATGTCCAGTACGGCGGCATCGAAACGCTGGTACACCAGGGTGCCGAGTGCGTCGGTGACCGAGTACGCCGGTACCACGTCATAACCGGCCTGGCTGAGCACTTCGACGAACAACCGGGAAACGTCGATCTCGTCTTCCACAACCAGGACGACGCCACGCGAGGGGGGAATGCGAATACTACCGTTCATGGGGTTTTTACTGAGGGGGAACTTGATCCTGTGCCTGCCGATGTCAACGCAGCGCCAAGTTGTGTTATGTCGCCGTTGACAAAAGCATGCGGGCAACGCGGGTGCTAGTCGGTGCCTTCTTCGTCGTCCAGGCCGTCGCCATCCCACGCGGCGGCGCTGTTGTCGGCGCCTTCCGCGGCCGGGTCCAGCGGTTCCAGCAGGGTGTAATCGTCGCGCGTCGGATCACGGAACGCGCGGCTCACTGGATAGGCCTCCAGGGCCGGCGTGGCCGCCTGTGCCTGCAATGCGGCGGGCGTAGGCAAGGCACCGGACAGCCACGCCATCGCCACCGGCGCATCGATGAACACCGGGCCGTCGGGCGTGAGCGGGGCCGGGATACCGGGGTTCGGCGCGGTCAGCACGGTGAAGCTGTCGATCTCCTGCCCATCCTCACCGGCCCAGTGTTCCCACAGCCCGGCCGCCAGCAGCGCCAGGCCGTCGGTGCGTTGTACGAACAACGGCCACGGCGGGCGGCGCTGTCGATCCCATTTGTAATAGCCGGTCATGGCTACCACGCAGGGCCGCTGCTGCCAGGCCTGGGCAAAGATGCGGCTCTTGGCGGCGCGCTCCAGCCGCGCGGTCACGGTGGTGTAGGGCGTGGACGGCTGTTTGGACCAGCGCGGTATCAGGCCCCAGCGCATCTCCGCCGCCACCAGGCTGCCATCACCGTCGCGGGCCAGCACCGTGGCGCTGCCGTTCTTGCCGATGTTGTAGTGGTCCGGGGCGGCGGCAAGTGCATCGGCCAGCGAGGCCGGCAGTCCGTCGGGCAGCGAGGAAGGGTCGGCGATGGCTTGGGCGAAGCGGCGCATCCCCGCAGGGTACGGAGGCGGCTGTGAGCCGCCGGTCAGGGTGACGCGCCGATGACATGCAGGGGCGTCTAATCGACCCCATGGTCAACGGTTCCCTGCCTCTGTTACCCGACGCACGCGCAGTGGCGCGGCATTGCCGCACCTTCACTGCATTGGCGAGGATCGCCTGATGGCGCGGCGCAAGACCCTGACCCTGGCCACCTACAACGTCAATGGCATCGGCACACGGTTGCCGCACCTGCTGGCGTGGCTGGAGGCCGAGAAGCCCGATGTGGTGGCGCTGCAGGAACTGAAGGCGACCGACGCTGCGTTTCCGGTCGCCGAGCTGGAACAGGCGGGCTATGGCGCGTTGTGGCAGGGCGAGGCGCGCTGGAACGGCGTGGCGCTACTGGGCCGCGGCGTGACGCCGATTGAAAGTCGCCGGCGGTTGCCGGGCGAACCGGCCGACACCCAGAGCCGCTACCTGGAAGCGGCCATCCACGGCATCGTCGTAGCGGGCCTCTACCTGCCCAACGGCAATCCGCAACCGGGCCCGAAGTTCGACTACAAGCTGCGCTGGATGGAGCGCCTGATCAAACACGCCCGCAGCCTGGTGGCGCTGCCGCACCCGGTGGTGATCATGGGCGACTTCAACGTCATTCCCACCGACGCCGATGTGTACGACCCCAAGGCCTGGCGAAAAGATGCACTGCTGCAACCTGCGGTGCGCGATGCCTACGCGCGGCTGTTGGCGCAGGGATGGACCGACGCACTGCGTGCACGCCATCCCGACGAGACGATTTACACGTTCTGGGACTACTTCCGCCAGCACGCCGAGCGCGACCGTGGCCTGCGCATCGACCACCTGCTGCTCAACCCCGCACTGGCCGCCGGCCTGAAGGATGCGGGCGTGCACCGCTGGGTGCGTCTGCAGGACAAGGCCAGCGACCATGCGCCCACATGGGTGGTGGTGAACGCGCCTTGAGGCGATCATCTGTTCCGCCCATGCCCACTTCCACGCCCGACGCCACGCCATCACTGGCTGCCTTCGAACCGGCCACCCGCGCCTGGTTCACGTCCACGTTCGACGCCGCCACGCCGGTGCAGGCCGCCGCATGGGCCGCCATCGGGGCCGGTGACCACACGCTGGTGATCGCGCCGACCGGTTCGGGCAAGACCCTGGCCGCGTTCCTGCATGCCATCGACCGCCTGTTCCGGCTGCGCGCGCTGCAGCCGCGCGTGCCCGGCGACGGCACCGGCGTGCTCTACATCTCGCCGATCAAGGCGCTGGGCGCGGACGTACACCGCAACCTGCAGCTACCGCTGGAAGGCGTGAACGCACAGCGCGAGCAGCGGGGCGACCCGGCGCTGGCGCTGTCGGTGGCGATCCGCAGCGGCGATACCACCAGCGCCGAACGCGCGCGGCTGCTGCGGCGGCCGCCGGACATCCTGATCACCACGCCCGAATCGCTGTTCCTGATGCTCACCTCCAAGGCGCGCGACAGCCTGCGCGACGTGCATACGGTGATCATCGACGAGATCCACGCAGTGGCCGGCAGCAAACGCGGCACCCACCTGGCGCTGAGCCTGGAACGCCTGGACGCAGTGGCGCGGCAACCCGTGCAGCGCATCGGCCTGTCGGCCACGGTGCGTCCGGTGGAACAGGTGGCCGGCTTCCTGGGCGGCGACCGGCCGGTCACGGTGGTCAACCCGCCGTCGGACCGGCAACTGGACGTGCGCATCGTGGTGCCGGTGGAGGACATGGCCGATATTCCCTCGCCGGCGGGCGAGGGCGGCAATGCGCTGGCGGGCCGGGTCGGTTCGATCTGGCCGCATGTGGAAGCCAGCATCCTGGACCAGGTGCTGTCGCGACGCGCCACCATCGTGTTTGCCAACTCACGCGGCGTGGCCGAAAAACTCACCGCGCGGCTCAACGAGCTGTATGCAGACCGCGTCGCACGCGAACCGGGCCTGCACGTACCTCCTCAAGACGCACAGGACGCGCTGCCTGCAGATGGCCATTACGGTTCGTTCAACGGCGGCACTGCCGGGCGTGCGGCCGGGGCGGCGGCGCTGATCGCGCGTTCGCACCACGGCTCGGTGTCCAAGGAGCAGCGTCGCGAGATCGAACAGGCGCTGAAATCCGGCGAACTGCGCTGCGTGGTGGCCACCTCCAGTCTGGAGCTGGGCATCGATATGGGACGGGTCGACCTGGTGATCCAGGTGGCAGCGCCGCCGTCGGTGGCCAGTGCGCTGCAACGGGTAGGGCGCGCCAGCCACCAGGTCGGCGGCACCTCCACCGGGTTGGTGTACCCGCGCACGCGGCGCGACCTCATCGACGCCACCGTGGCCATCGAGCGCATGCTGGCCGGGCGCATCGAAGCGGTGGATCCGCCACAGAACCCGCTGGATGTACTGGCCCAGCAGACGGTGGCGGCGGCCGCCATGGACACCCTGCAGGTGGATGCGTGGTTCGCCCGCGTGCGCCGCGCCGCGCCCTATCGCACGCTGCCACGCAGTGCCTTCGATGCCACCCTGGGCATGCTGGCCGGCCGCTACCCCTCCG
>NZ_QAIW01000201.1:16981-17486 GCF_003061285.1 Stenotrophomonas sp. HMWF003
GACCGCGGCATGTTCGGCGTGGTGCTGCCCGAAGGCGAGGAGCGCGCCGGGTCACGGCGCGTGGGCGAGCTCGACGAGGAAATGGTCCACGAGTCGCGGGTCAATGACGTGATCACGCTGGGGGCGTCGTCGTGGCGCATCGAACAGATCACCCACGACCAGGTGGTGGTAACACCGGCCCCCGGGCGCTCGGCGCGGCTGCCGTTCTGGCGCGGCGAAGGCGTGGGGCGGCCGGCGGAACTGGGCGAGGCGGTCGGGGCATTCATCGCCGCGCTGGAGCCTGCCGCCGACGAAGGCGACCGGCCCGCCGCCATGACCGAACGCCTGCAGGCCTGCGGGCTGGCCAGCAATGCCATCGCCAACATCTTCGGGCTGCTGGACGAGCAGCGCCAGGCCACCGGCGTGCTGCCCACCGACCGCCGACTGGTGGTGGAGCGTTGCCGCGACGAAAACGGCGATTGGCGGTTGATGCTGCATTCGCCGTACGGGCGGCGCGTGCACGACC
>NZ_QAIW01000202.1:0-1279 GCF_003061285.1 Stenotrophomonas sp. HMWF003
TTTCGACAAAGCCGGTGATGCCCAGCACGGCCTCCAGGGTTTCGCGGGTGCGCCGCGCCGGCGAGCACAGCACGCAATCGGGCAGCAGGTTGTTCTCCTTCAACCAGCGGCCGGCCGCTTCCGCTTCGGCCAGGCCGATCGGTGACAGCGGACGGTCAAGGTCGGCCTGGCCGGTACTGGCGGCTTCGGCGTGGGCATGGCGCAGCAGGATCAGTTCTCGCATAAAGGCTCTCTTCCGGATCAGGCTTTCTTCAGCCACTTCAACAGTGGCTCCCAGTCACTCTGGTGCTCGCGCACCTGCGCGGAGCGGTAATCGAACAGGCTGCGTCCCAGCCCGACCATCACCACGTAACTCTGGCTGTCGCGCAGCTGCGCCACAACGTCATACGGCCACTCGGCCAGCATCTGGATGGCCTGCTGGGAGGTCTGGGTCCACGGCTTGGTGCGGTTGAGGACCAGCCCCACCGGCAGCGCGCGGCGGTGCACGCGCGGCACTTTGGACAGGCTGTTGAGGAAGCCGACGATGGCTTCGATGTCCAGCGCCGAGGGCAGCACCGGGACCACCACGGCATCGGCAACGTCAAGGAAGTGGCCCAGATCGTCGGCCAATGCCCCGGCCGGTGCGTCGATGATCACTTCGTCGGTGCCGTCGGGGATCAGCTTCTCCCAGGCCTTCTTGCGGTAGACGTCCACCGGCAGCACGGCGCTTTCCAGCACCGCGCGGCGCTGTGCCCAGCGGGTGCTGGAGCCCTGCGGGTCGGCGTCGGCCAGCACGGTCCGTTTGCCGTCCAATGCGGCATGCGCCGCCAGGTGGGTGGCGACGGTGGTCTTGCCCACCCCACCCTTGGAACCGGCTACCAGGATCGTCTTCATGCCAGCCTCGCTTCCGGGGAACGTCGTCGCAGCGTACACCGCCGTCCGTGACGGAGATAGTCGCGCTGCTGAACCCCTGCACCGGGCGGCGCTTTGCTATCGTGCGCGATCCAATGGACTGCAAGCCGGCATGAGCGAGTTACAGGACCTGAGCGCGCTGATCCGCGCCAACACCCCGCTGATCATCATCGAGACCCAGGACGAGGGTCGCATCGTGGAGCTGTTCCGGCAGACCCTGATGCATGTCTGGCGAGCCCTGCACCGCTGGTCCATCACCGAAGGCCTGCGCCGCATCGACATGGACCGCGAGGACGACGCGGTCGGCCCACCCGATGCCAGTTCGGCGCTGCAGATGATCCGCCAGGCCGAACAGCGCGGCATCTACCTGCTGCTCGATTTCCACCCC
>NZ_QAIW01000203.1:0-3122 GCF_003061285.1 Stenotrophomonas sp. HMWF003
CCTCACCTGCCTGTCCCCACGCGGCCAGCGCCCCCATGCGGCGCACCGTACTGCCACTCCGCATGGATGCCCCCGCAGGAGCGATCAGCATGATGATCAAGGTGCAATGCCAGGACCACCGCTGGCACGTGATCCACCCGACCCGCCCGGACCCGGTCAGCTTCGATGACGGTGCGGTGGCCTTCGACTTCGCCGACACCCTGGCGCGTGCACGCCACGCCGAGACCGGCCAGGCCTGCGCGGTGCGGGTGGTGGCGATGGATGCCTTTGTCGACGCGGTGCGCTACGGCTGAGGCCCCGCGCGTGCCGCAGGCGCTCAGCCGGTGCGGTCGAGATTGGCGCTGAGCCGTTGCAGAAAGCTGGTCAGGCGCATGGTTTCGTCCACGCTGAAGTCGGCCAGCATGCGCGTATTGCCCTCGTTGAGGATCTCGCGGGCCTGCGGCAGGCGCTGCAGCGCCAGCGCGGTGAGTTCGATGCGCTGGGCGCGCGGGTGCTGTGGATCCGGCGACCGCTGGATCAGGTGGTCGCGCTCCAGCCGCGCCAGGGTCTGTGCCATCGAGGGCTGCTCCACGCGCAGCAGGCGGGCCAGTTCTGCCTGGGTGGTTGCCTTGCCCTGGCGGACGGCTTCGAGCACCGGCAGGCTGGCCATGCCCAGCCCCAGCGGACGCAGCTGGGTTTCGGCCAGTCGGCTGAGTTCGCGGGACACCTGCTTGATCAGGAACGAGGGAACGTTGCTGGGATCGGGCGCTGACCGGGTCATGCGTTCACCTGCGAAGCCTTGACATAGGCGCCTATGATACTAATCATAGGATCCTATGTTAAAGCCGCTGGAGGCGCCGCATGTCCCGTGTTCCCCGTATTGCCATCGTCGGTGGCGGCCCCGCCGGGCTGCTGCTGGCCTGCCGGTTGCAGCAGGCAGGCCGTGCCGTGCAGGTGTATGAAGCCGACGCCGCGCCCGACGCCCGCGCCCAGGGCGGCATGCTCGACCTGCACGCGGAAACCGGGCAGGCCGCGCTGCGCAGTGCCGGGTTGTTCGCCGCCTTCCAGCAGCTGGCGCGCTACGAGGACCAGGGCATGCGCCTGTTCGACGCGCAGGGGCGGCTGCTGCTGGCCGATGATGGGGTGGGCGGCGACCGCCCGGAGATCGACCGCGGCCAGCTGCGCGCGCTGTTGCTGGCGCCGCTGGCCGAGGGTTGCGTGCGCTGGGGGCATGCGCTGACGCAGGCGCGGCGGTTGGCGGACGGTGTCGAGCTGGCGTTCGGCAACGGCGCGGTGGAGCGCGCCGACCTGGTGGTGGGCGCCGACGGTGCGTGGTCGAAGGTGCGCCCGCTGTTGACCGACGTGCGCCCCCAGCACGCCGGCATCACCCTGTACGAGCTGTCCCTGCCGGAGGTGGACACCGCGCACCCGGCGCTGGCCGCACTGGTTGGGCGCGGCACATTGATTGCCAAGGGCAACGGCTGCACCTTGTTCGCCCAGCGCAATGCGGACGCCCACGTGCGCGTGTACGCCTCGCTGCCGCAGGCGCTGGGCGACGGCGAAGCGGCGCCCGTGCACACCCGCGCGAGTCTGCTCCTGCAGTTCCAGGACTGGCACCCGGACCTGCGCCGGCTGATCGCCGACGCGCAGGACAGCGTGCGGCCGTGGCCGATCCATGCATTGCCGGTGGACCATCGGTGGGCGCATTGCGATGCCGTCACCCTGATCGGCGACGCGGCGCACCTGATGCCGCCGGCGGGCGAGGGGGCCAACCTGGCCCTGCGCGATGCCGCCGACCTCGCCGACGCGCTGTGCGCCGCCGACTGGCAGGCCGCTGTAACGGCGCACGAGCAGGTGATGTTCACGCGTGCAGCGGTGTCCGCCGCTGGCGCGCACGCGATGCTGGCCATGGACTCGGCCGAGCAGGTGCTGCAGATGTTCGATGCAATGTGACCGCGCTGGCGCGGCCTGGTCAGCCGGCCGTCGGGTACCTAAATAGGGCATGAAATCGGGGACTTCCGGCCTATGTCGCGCGTGTTGGGTTTGCCACATCCTGTGCGCCACCACCACACACAGTTTCGAGGCAGGCATGAGGAGCAATGGGATGAAGCAGGGAAAGCAGGCGTGGCTGTGGGCACTGCTGCCCGCGATGCTGGCGCTGGGCGCCACGGCCCAGGCGCAGAACTACGACCGCTACCGGGACGAGGGCTACAACAGCGGCCCGGTGCGCTGCGAATCGATCAAGGGCCGCACCCAGCAGTGTCCGTTGCAGGGGCGCGCACGCCTGGTCCGGCAGATTTCGGGTTCGCCGTGCGTGGAAGGCCAGACCTGGGGCCAGGCCCGGGACGGGGTGTGGGTTACCCAGGGCTGCCGCGCCGAGTTCATCGCCGAAGCCGGCCGTGGCGGCCGCTGGAATGGCGGCGGCGGCTGGGGCCACAACAATGGCGGGCGTGGCCAGATCCTGACCTGCGACTCCAATGACCATCGCCGCCAGCGCTGTGTGGCCAATGTGCGCCGCGAGGCGCGGCTGGTGCGGCAGACCTCGCGCACGGCCTGCGTGGAAGGGCGCACCTGGGGCTGGGATCGCACCGGCGTATGGGTGGATGGCGGTTGCCGCGGCGAATTCCAGGTGAATTGAGGTCGTAGCGCTGATTGGACGGGTGAATCAGAAAAATCTGATACAGATCACAGTTCCGATTGGTTACTGTCCGGGGCGGGAAGCCCCGGCTTCATCCGACCCCAGGTCACACCGCACCGTCGTGCGGCGCGTCCTGCCCGATATGCCGACTCATGGAGAGAGCACCGCATGTTGATCCGCCTGCAACTGGAGCACCGCCTGTGGCGCGTGCTGCACCCGGACAAGCTGGAATCGTTCCGTTTCCACGACAGCGCCAAGGCATTCGATTTCGCCGATGCGCTGGCGCGCCTGCACCACGCCGAGACCGGCCGACGCAGTTCGGTACGGGTGGAAGCGAGCGGAGCCTACGTGGAGGCCGTGCGCTACGGCTGACGCCGGCGGGCCACACCCAGGACCGGAAAACGAAACGGGCCGCGTCGAGATGACGCGGCCCGTTTGCATTCCGGTAGAGCCGACCGTTGGTCGGCTGTTTGCCCGGTAGAGCCGACCGTTGGTCGGCTGCCCC
>NZ_QAIW01000203.1:3132-7899 GCF_003061285.1 Stenotrophomonas sp. HMWF003
CACCCCGCCGCGCTGAGCGGTTGCCCATCGCGGGCCAGCTGCGGCCAGCGCTTCAGCACCGCCGCGCGGATACCGGCGGCATCGATCCCGGCTTCGGCCAGCAGGTCTTCGCGGCTGGCGTGGTGCTGGAAGCTGTCGGGCAGGCCCAGGTGCAGGATCGACTTGAGCACGTCCTCGGCATTGAACAGTTCGGCCACGCCCGACCCGGCCCCACCAGCTACCACGTTGTCTTCAATGGTGACGAAGCCGTCGTGGGTACGCGCCAGCTCGAGCAGCAGGGCGCGGTCGAGCGGCTTGATGAAGCGCATGTTGACCACGCTCAGCCCCAGCTCACGGCCCACCGCTTCGGCGGCCGGCACGGTGCTGCCGAAGGCCAGCAGGGCCACGCGGCTGCCCTGTACGCGCAGGTCGGCCTTGCCGATCTCCAGCGTGGACAGATCGGTGCCCGCGTCCACGCCGGTGCCACTGCCGCGCGGGTAACGCACCGCGGCCGGGCCGGAATGGCGCAGGCCGGTGGTCAGCATCTGCCGGCATTCGGCTTCGTCGGCCGGTGCCATCACCACCATGTGCGGGACGCAGCGCAGGAAGCTCAGGTCGAGGTTGCCGGCATGGGTAGCGCCATCGGGGCCGACGACGCCGGCGCGGTCGATCGCGAACAGCACGTCCAGCTCCTGCACGGCCACGTCGTGCACCAGCTGGTCGTACGCGCGCTGCAGGAAGGTGGAGTAGATCGCCACTACCGGCTTGGCGCCCTGCGTGGCCATGCCCGCCGCCAGCGTCACCGCATGCTGTTCGGCGATGGCCACGTCGAAGTAGCGCTCCGGGTATTCCTTGCTGAAACGGACCAGGCCCGAACCTTCGCGCATTGCCGGGGTGATGCCCACCAGCCTGGGTTCGGCCGCCGCGGCATCGCACAGCCAGTCGCTGAACACATCGGTGTAGGTCGGCTTCTTGGCGGCGCCCTTGGACACCAGGCCCTTGTCCGGATCGAACGGCCCGACGGCGTGATAGCCGATCTGGTCGCCTTCGGCACGCTCGTAGCCCTTGCCCTTGGTGGTCATCACGTGGAGCAGCTTCAGGCCCTTGAGGCCCTTGAGCGTCTTCAGCGTGGCGACCAGTGCCGGCAGGTCGTGGCCATCGATCGGGCCGGTGTAATGGAAGCCCATCTCTTCGAAGAACGTGGACGGCACGAACATGCCCTTCCAGTGCTCTTCCCAGCGCTTGACGAAGCGCGCGGTGGGGTTGTTCTTCTTGTCGCCGAGGATCTTCTTGCCGCCTTCGCGCAGCGCGTTGAGCGTGCGGCTGCCGGTGGCGCGGCCAAGCATCTTGGTCAGCCCGCCGACGGCCTCGGAGATCGACATGTTGTTGTCGTTGAGGATCACCAGCAGGTTCGGTTCGCTGTCCATGCCGCCGGCGTGGTTGAGCGCCTCGTAGGCCATGCCGGCGGTCATCGCGCCGTCGCCGATCACCGCCACCACCTTGCGCTCGTCGCCTTCCAGCTGGCGCGCGATGGCCATGCCGAGCGCGGCCGAGATCGAGGTCGAGGAGTGGCCCACACCGAAGGTGTCGAACTCGCTCTCTTCGCGCTTGGGGAACGGCGCCACGCCGTCCTTCTGCTTGACGGTATGGATCGCGTCGCGGCGACCGGTGAGGATCTTGTGCGGGTAGGTCTGATGGCCCACGTCCCAGACCAGCTGGTCGACCGGGGTCTGGTACAGGTAGTGCAGGGCCACGGTCAGTTCGATCACGCCCAGCCCTGCACCGAAATGGCCGCCGCTCTTGCCGACCGATTCGATCAGGTAGGCACGCAGTTCGTCGGCGATGGCGGGCAGTTCGGATTCATCGAACCTGCGCAGGTCATCCGGAGACTGGATGCGCGACAGGCGGGGATAGCGGGCGGAATCGATCATGTTTATCGCGCTTCTTCTGAGCGCCTATTTTCCCCCCCAAACCGGGGTGGGGCAAGCAAACCGCCTTCGGGGTGACCAAACGGTGACGGTGCCTGCGTCAGTTGGTCGCAGGTCAGGCCGCCAGTTTGGAGCGTTTGGGCAGCTGCGCCTTCAGGAACGCCATCTGGTCGGCCAGGATGTTGCGGTTGGACAGGATCATGTGTTCGATCCAGCTGGGCCGGTACGGCACGGCCAGCAGCGGCATGCCGGCCTGCTGCGGGGTGCGGTCGCTTTTGCGCGAGTTGCAGTGGAAACAGGCGCTGACCACGTTTTCCCACACGTCCAGGCCGCCCTTGGAGAGCGGCATGACGTGGTCGCGGGTCAGTTGCGGGCGGTTGAACTGCTGGCCGCAGTACAGGCACAGGTGCGCGTCGCGGGCGAACAGCGCCTGGTTGGACAGGTTCGGGGTGGGGTCCAGCGCACGCGAACGCGCGTGGCCACGTGCGGCGATGATGGGGTGCAGGTCCATGCCGCTCTGTATGCCGGTCAGGCGACTGGTGCCGCCATGGATGTGCAGGCAGGGGTCACCCAGGGTCCAGGCGACGGCATCACGGGCATACAGGCAGGCCGCATCCTGCCAGTTGATCCAGTCCAGTACCCGGCCGTGGGCATCCAGCGACAGCAACCGGACGCTGCCAGGCCGATGCAGCGTGGCGACGGGCGATACTTCGTCGACCGGGGCGGACGAGGCTCCGGTATCGATCAGACCTAGGCGTGTAGTGTCTGTCTCCATCGGGAAAACAGCTTATACCCGAATCGTTACGAATTGGGTATAGGCGCTTGGGCGCCCGTACCCAATTCGTAACGATTCGGTGGGGCATTCCACCTGAACCCCGCGCCGATGGCGCGCCCCCTTTAACAAAAAGGGGGCTTTTCTCCAGACGGGGCGCGGGTCGTGCGAGCAAAGGGCGCGACCTGGCGGGCGCAACCGACCGGTAGCCACCGACCGTTGGTCGGTGGCCCGGTGAACGATCAGCCTTCCCCGAAATGCGCATCCGCCATCGCCATCAGCGGCGCGGCGCCGCTCTGGATCGCAGCGGCGTGGCTGAGCGTGCGCGGCAGCACGCGGGCGAAGTAGAAGCGGGCGGTGTCGCGCTTGGCCTGCTTGAACGCCTCGCCCTGCGCCGAGGCCTCGGCGGCGGCAACGCTGCGTGCCCACCAGTAGGCCAGCACCACGTAGCCGGAATAGAACAGGTAATCGAAGCTGGCCGCACCCAGCTCGTCCGGGTTGCCGGCCGCGCGCTGCAGGGTGGCCATCGTCAGCGCGCCCCATTCCTTGGCCTTCTCGCGGAGTGGACCGATGAACTCGGCGACCGCTGCGTTGCCTTCGTTGGCCTGCGCGAACGCCTCGATCTCGGCCAGCATCAGCTTCAGCCCGGCGCCCTGGCTGGACGCGGTCTTGCGCCCGATCAGGTCCAGCGCCTGGATCCCGGTGGTGCCTTCATACAGCGTGGTGATGCGCGCATCGCGGGCCAGCTGTTCCATGCCGTGCTCGCGGATGTAGCCGTGGCCACCGAAGCACTGCAGGGCGTTGTAGGTGTTCTCGATGCCCCATTCGGTCTGGCAGGCCTTGGAGATCGGGGTCAGGAAGCTCACCAGGGTGTCGGCGCGCTCGCGCTCGCCGGCATCGTCGGCGTGGTGGGCCACGTCGACCAGGGTGGCCGCGTGCAGGGCCAGCAGGCGGCTGCCTTCGACCAGCGACTTGATGGTCAGCAGCATGCGGCGCACGTCCGGGTGGACCAGGATCGGGTCGGCCGGCTTTTCGGGATGCTTCGGGCCGCTCAGCGAGCGCGACTGCAGGCGTTCGCGGGCGTACTTGAGGGCGTTCTGGTAGGCGCGTTCGGACAGGCCGATGCCCTGCAGGCCAACGCCCAGCCGCGCGGTGTTCATCATGGTGAACATCGCCTGCAGGCCCTTGTGCGGCTGGCCGACCAGATAGCCTTCGGCGCCGTCGAAGTTCATCACGCAGGTGACCGAGCCCTTGATGCCCATCTTGTGTTCGATCGAGCCGCAGCGCAGCGCGTTGCGCGCGCCGACCTTGCCCTCACGGTCCACCTTGAACTTGGGGGTGACGAACAGCGAGATGCCCTTGGCACCGGCTGGGGCGTCGGGCAGCTTGGCCAGCACCAGGTGCACGATGTTGTCGGTGAGGTCGTGCTCGCCGGCGGTGATGAAGATCTTGGTGCCGGTGATGGCATAGCTGCCATCGGCATTGGGTTCGGCCTTGGTCTTGAGCAGGCCCAGATCGGTGCCGCAATGCGGTTCGGTCAGGCACATGGTGCCGGTCCAGCGGCCTTCGATCAGCGGCTTCAGGAAGGCTTCCTGCTGCCACGCTTCGCCGTGCTGCTTGAGTGCTTCGATGGCGCCGTGCGAGAGCAGGGGGAAGTTGCCCCAGGCCAGGTTGGCGGCGTTGATCATTTCGTTGAGCGGCACGCCGAGGGTGTGCGGCAGGCCCTGGCCGCCCAGTTCCGGCGCGGCGGTGAGGCCGGTCCAGCCGCCGTCGACGAACTGCGCATAGGCCTGCTTGAAGCCGGGCGGGGTGGTGACTTCGCCGCTGGCCTGGTCGAGCACGCAGCCGATTTCGTCACCCACGCTGTTGAGCGGCGCCAGCACGCTGGTGCTGAAGCGGCCGGCTTCCTCGAGGACGGCGTCGACCACGTCGGTGGTGGCGTCGGTGAAGCCGAGGCGGGCGAACAGGGGTTCGACCTTGAGCACGTCATGCAGGGCGAAACGGATATCGGAAAGCGGTGCGGTGTAGCTGCTCATCGTCAGGTCTCGATCAGGTGCAAAGGGGGGCGGGCGGTGCGCGGGTCAGCGC
>NZ_QAIW01000204.1:0-5157 GCF_003061285.1 Stenotrophomonas sp. HMWF003
GTGAGCCGCTGGGCGGCTTCGTTCGGCGACAGCTGCTGCGCCCACAGCGCGGCCCACGCGCGGAAGAAGCCCTGCTGGGCGGCCGGCTTGGCCGACGGTTCCACCGCCTTGTAGGCTTCCCAGGCCAGTTCCAGGCCCGCCACGTCGGCCAGGTTTTCCTCGCGGGTCAGCTCGCCGTTGACCTTGGCACCCTTGATGCCCGGGAAATCGTACGCGCTGTACTGGGCGGCCACGCGGCTGCCGAGCAGGGTCCAGGCGGTCTTGTCGGCCGGGGTCCACCAGCTGCGCAATTCGCCCTTGGCATCCACCAGCGCGCCCTTGGCGTCGATGGCGCGGGTCAGTTCGTGGGCGACCAGGGCACCGAAGCTGCCGAACTTGTCGGCGGCATCGGCCTTGGCGTTGAACACCGGGCCCTGCAGCACGGCGGCGGTGACGATCAGGCGGTTCTGGGCGATGTCGTAGGCCAGCGCCGGCTGCTGCGGCAGCACGTCCCAGCGGCGGTCGGCGTTGCCCTTGCCGATGCGCTTCATTTCCTCGCGGTGGCGCCAGGTGGAGGCGATCAGCATGTTGCCGCCGAAGCTGCCACGGCCCATCGGCTGCACGCTGTAGTCGAGGTCGCGCAGCGGGGTACCGATCTCGATCTTCAGCGCGGCCAGCTTGGCCTGCGCTTCGGTCTTGGCCTCGTTGCTGAGCCAGGTGCTGCGCTTGACGGCATCGATCTGCACTTCGCGGATCTTGTCGACGATCACCGCCGCCTGGCGGCGATCATCGGCGGACAGGTACCTGCTGGCGTATTCGCGGCCGAGCATCGGGCCGGCGGCGACGTTGATCGCATCCAGGGTCTGTTCCCAACGCGCCGGGGCAATGGTTTCGCCACGGATCACGCGGCCGCGGAATTCGAACTCGGCATCGCGGTAGGCCTTGGACAGGTACGGGGCCATGGCATCGCCGACGCGCCAGCGCAGGTAGGCCTTCCACTGGTCGGGCTTGATGCGGGTGACCATGCCGTCAAGCTGCTTGAACAGCGCGGGGTCGGCCAGCGAGACGAGGTCGTCATTGACGCCCTGGACCTTGAGGAACGCATCCAGCTGCAGGTTGCGGTAGCGGCTGGTGAGCTCCTTGGTGGAGATGGGGGCATAGTTGTTGAACGGGTTGTTGATGCCCGCCAGCGACTGTGCGTTGCGCGCCAGTTCGGTTTCCAGCGCGATGACGGCCTGCGCTTCGGCGTCGAGCTTGGCCGCCGGGGTGCCGGTGAGGGCCAGGATCTGCTTGACGTAGGTGCGGTAGCGGGCCATCAGCGCGACGGTGTCGGCGTCGGTGCGGGTGTAGAAGGCCGGGTCCGGCAGGCCCATGCCGCCCTGCATGAAATAGCCGATATGGCGGTCGAGCGCCTTGAGGTCGACGTCGGGCGCGAAGTTGAACGCCACCGGGATGCCGACCTGGTGCAGGGCGGCGATCGAGGCGGGGACGTCCTTGGCCTTCTTGATGGCGTTGATGCGGGTCAGCAGCGGGGCGATCGGGTTGGAGCCGTCGGCTTCCACTGCGGCTTCGTCCAGGCCGCTGGCCCAGAAGTCGCCGAGCAGCTTCTGCACGGTGCCCTGCGGGGTCTTCATGGACGCGTCCAGCAGGTCGCGCTGCTGCAGGCGGGTACGCTCGGCCAGCTGCCCAAGGGCGGTGGTGGCGCCGGTCTGCGGCACTGGATTGGCTTTCAGCCACGCGCCATTGCTGGCTTCATAGAAGTCGCTGCACTGGGCGCTGACCGCCGGCGCACGCGCGGCCTTCTTCTTCGGCGCAGCGTGCGCATCGTGTGCGATGACCAGGGAGGCCAGGCCAAGGCCCAGGGCAATGGCGAGCGGACGGAGGTTGGACATGTAAAGCGAATCCAGTGTGGATTGGGATCGCGCGAGTGTACCAAGCAAAGCGAAAAGAGCGTGATGGGGAGGATAACTACGAAGGGCGGTAAGCAACGGCGAACGGCAACCCGCGCGAGCGTTGGGGCCCCTTGGCGGCGAACAGGCCCTTGTGCAAATGTCCCCCGGTCGCCTGCGGCGACCTCCTCCTTGAGTTTGCCAAGGGCCTGTTCGCCGCCAAGAGGCGTGGCTCGCGGCAACAGTTGACTCCTTCGCTCCACGCACCGATGGCAGCTGACCTTTCTCGGGCGGATCAGCCGCGACCAGGCGCGGGAAGTGCGTTGACTGGCGTCCAGAAGTCTGTGTGGGAAAGCGCCAGCGTCCAAGAGATCGAGATGGACCGTTGCTGACGCGAGCCGCGCCCGTTGGCGGCCGGCAGACCCTTGGCAAACTCAAGGAGGAGGCTGCCGCAGGCGGCCGGGGGACATTTGCGCAAGGGTCTGCCGGCCGCCAACGGGCCCCGACGCTCGCGACGCACATAACCGGTGCCTTCAAGCCTCTCCCCCACAAGGAAGACAAAAAAAAACGCCCCGATTCCCAGCGGAATCGAGGCGTTTCTCCTTACTCAACCGCATTGCCGGAAAAGTCGCGGGCAGTCGCCTGCGGCCGATCAGGCGGTAGTGCGGTTTACCAGATCACGACCTGCTGGTCGCCGGCGCGGACCATCGGCGAGCCGGCCTTGCACTGGAACGCAGCGGCGAAGGTCGGCAGGTTCGACGGCGCGCCCATTGCGCGGAACTGCGCCGGGGCGTGCGGATCGGTGGCCAGGCGGACCTTGGCGTTCTCCGGGGTGTACTTGGTGCGCCACACGGTGGCCCAGTTGAAGTAGAAGCGCTGATCGCGGGTGAAGCCGTCGATCTTCGGGTCTTCCTTGCCGGCCGAGGCCTTCTGCAGCGCGTCGTAGGCGGTTGCCACACCGCCCAGGTCGGCGATGTTCTCGCCCAGGGTCAGCTTGCCGTTGACCGCCTGGCCGTCGACCCTGTAGCCGTCGAACTGCTTGATCAGCTTGCCGGTCAGGCCACCGAAGTTCTTGGTATCCGCCTCGCTCCACCAGTTCTCGAAGTTGCCGGTCGGCCCGAAGCGGCTGCCCTGGTCGTCGTAACCGTGGGTCATTTCGTGGCCGATCACCGCGCCGATGCCGCCGTAGTTGAGCGCGTCGTCGGCCTTCGGGTCGAAGAACGGCGGCTGCAGGATCGCGGCCGGGAACACGATCTCGTTCTGCAGCGGGTTGTAGTAGGCGTTGACCGTCTGCGGGGTCATGCCCCACTCGGTCTTGTCCACCGGCTTGCCGATCTTGGACAGGGACCACTTGTAGTTGAACGCATTGGCCGCGCGCACGTTGCCGAAGTAGCTGTCGCGACCGGTGGTCAGGCCGTTCCAGTCACGCCACTTGTCCGGGTAACCGATCTTCGGGGTGAAGGTCTCCCACTTGGCGATGGCCTTGGCCTTGGTCTCGTCGCTCATCCAGGTCAGGCCCTGGATACGCTCCTTCAGCGCGGCGGCCAGGTTCTTGACCAGCTCTTCCATCTTGGCCTTGGCTTCCGGCGAGAAGGCGACCTTCACGTACAGCTGGCCGAACGCATCGCCGGCATCGCTCTCGATGGTGCCCAGCACGCGCTTCCAGCGCGGCTTCATTTCCTTCTGGCCGTTCAGGGTCTTGCCGTAGAACTCATAGTTTTCCTGCACGAACGCATCGGCCAGGTACGGCGAGGCGCCGTCCACGGTGTGGAAGCGCAGGTAGGCGCGCCACACCGACGGATCGGTGTCGCCCAGCGCCTTGCTCACTTCCTGGTGGAAGGACGGGATGGCCAGCGAGAACTTCTCGGGCGCGGCCACGCCCTGGGCCTTGAAGAACTCGGTCCAGCTGAAGTTCGGGGTCAGCTTGTCGGCGTCGGCCAGGGTGACCGGGTTGTAGTACAGCGACACATCGCGCGACAGCTCGACGCTGGACTTGGAGGCCTTGGCCAGGCGGGTTTCGAACTTCACCACGTCGGCGGCCTGCTTGGCCGCATCGGCGGCGGCGACGCCGGACAGTTCCAGCACCTTGGCCACGTGGGCCTGGTAGGCCTTGAGCTTGTCGGCGTTCTTGGCGTCGGTGTAGTAGGTGGTGTCCGGCAGGCCCAGGCCGCCCTGGCTGGCGTACGCCATGTTCATGCTGGAGTTCTTGAAGTCCGCTTCCGGACCGAAGCCGAACAGCACGTTCTCGCCCTTGGCCGCGCTGCTGCGCAGGAAGTCGGCGACCGCCTCCTTGCTCTGCAGGCCGTCGATGGCGGCCAGGTCGGCCTTGATCGGCTCGATGCCCTGCGCGTTGATCTTGGCTTCGTCCATGCCGGTGGCCCAGAAGTCACCGACGATCTTCTCGATGCCGCTGGGGTTCTTCACCGCTGCGACCTGCTCGGCGAGCTGGTGCTGCACGGCCACCGAACGCTCGTCCAGGATGGTGAAGGCGCCCCAGCTGGTGCGGTCGGCCGGAATCTCATTGGCCGCCAGCCACTTGCTGTTGACGTAGTCGCCGAACGCGTTGCAGGCGTCCAGACTGGTGTCCAGGTCGGACGGGTGGAAGGCGTTGTAGGCCGGCAGCTTGCTTTCGTCGAGCTTGTACTCGGTGGCCGCAGCGGCAGGGGTGGCCGGTGCGGCGGTGGAGGCCGCGCTGTCCGTAGCCGGGGTTTCGTTCTTGCCGCAGCCGACCAGCGCGGCCGAAACGGCCAGGGTCAGCAGAACAATCTTGGGAGTGCGAGCGATCACTGTGAATGGCCTCCAGGCCGATGGGTCATGCGTGGGCTGGCCCCTGCGGGGCCGTGGGCCAGACGATACGCCGCTGGCCCGACCTGCAAGGGTGTCGAAGGTCATGGCCGATGGCAAGCCGCACCTGCGTGGGGCAGGCCACCGCCTTCGGCACGCCCGGACGACCGCAGCGGCAAAGCCGGGGCCCGTCGGGCGACACGCCCCGCCGTGGCGGTGTATATAACGGCCATGGCAAACCCTTCAGCGCAGGCGTGGGACGCACTCATCATCGGTGCCGGGCACAACGGCCTGGTGTGCGCGGCGTATCTGGCGCGCGCCGGCAAGCGCGTGCTGGTGCTGGAGCGGCGCGGGGTGGTCGGGGGCGCGGCGGTTACCGAGGAGTTCCATCCGGGTTTCCGCAACTCGGTGGCGTCCTACACGGTGTCCCTGCTGCAGCCCAAGGTGATCGCCGACCTGGACCTGCCAGCGCACGGGCTGACGGTGGTGCCACGCCGCATCAACA
>NZ_QAIW01000205.1:0-1005 GCF_003061285.1 Stenotrophomonas sp. HMWF003
CGCTCGGCCAGCCGCGCCTTGCCGTCCAGCGTGGCCATGTTGACCTCGCGGGTAAGCTCGTCGAAGAAGAACTGCGACAGCGGCGTGGCCTGCTTGAGGCGTTCGTCGAATGCGGCGCTGCCTTCCTTGCGCACGATGGTGTCGGGGTCTTCGCCGTCGGGCAGGAACAGGAAGAACGCCTGGCGGCCGTCCTTCATGCGCGGCAGCACCGATTCCAGCGCGCGCCAGCCGGCGCGGCGGCCAGCGGCGTCGCCGTCGAAGCAGAAGAACACATCCGGCGCATTGCGGAACAGCAGCTCGGCATGGTCCGGCGTGGTGGCCGTGCCCAGCGTGGCCACCGCCTGGGTCACCCCGTACTGGAACAGCGAGACCACGTCCATGTAGCCTTCAACCACGATCAGCCGTTCGATCTTCTGGTTGGCCTGGCGCACCTGCCACAGGCCGTACAGTTCGCGGCCCTTGTGGAACAGCGCGGTCTCGGGCGAGTTGAGGTACTTGGGGCCGTCGTCCTTCTCCATGACCCGGCCGCCGTAGGCGATCACGCGGCCGCGGCGGTCGAAGATCGGGAACATGATCCGGTCGCGGAACTTGTCGTAGACGTGGCCGCGGTCGTTCTTGGAGAACAATCCGGCGCGGTCGAGCAGCTTCATGCGCCGCTCGTCCTTGCCCAGGGCATCTTTCAGTGCGCTGTAGCCATCGGGCGCGTAGCCGATCGCGAACCGGGTGCGGTTCTCCTCGTCCACGCCGCGCTGGTCCAGGTAGGCGCGCGCCTTGTCGCTGCCCTCCAGCGATTTCTGGAAGAAGCGCGTGGCCGCGTCCAGCGCCGAGTACAGTTCGCGGCTGTCGTCCTGCTGCTGGGCAGTGCGCGGCTGGGTGTCGCGCGGCACTTCCATGCCCACGCGCTTGGCCAGCTCGTCGACCGCGTCGAGAAACTCGAGGCGGTCGTAATTCATCAGGAAGCTGATCGCGGTGCCATGCGCGCCACAGCCGAAGCAGTGATAGAAC
>NZ_QAIW01000205.1:1015-3677 GCF_003061285.1 Stenotrophomonas sp. HMWF003
CGGCGAGACCGTGAACGAGGCCGAGCGCTCGTCGTGGAACGGGCAGCGCGCGGCGTATTCCTTGCCCTGGCGCTTCAGCGGCACGCGGCTGCCCACCACCTCGACAATGTCGGAGCGGGCCAGCAGGTCGTCGATGAATGCGTCGGGGATACGGGCCATGGGCAGCAGGCAGTGGCACGGCCGGTAACGGCCCTGCGCGGAAGCGGGGGACGGCCTAGTCTACTAGCTGCCGGTCGCTTCGCCCGGTTTCGGCGCGGGGATGCCCGCTGCGGCCAGGTGCTGGCGCGCGCGCAGGCGCTCGTCGATCACCGCCGTCATCAGCGCGCCCACGAAAAACACCACGGTGGCGTAGTAGATCCACACCAGCGAGATCACCAGCGCGCCCATCGACCCGTAGGCGCTGCCGGGGGCGACCGTGGCGATGTACAGGCCGATCGCGTAGCGGCCCAGCGCGAACAGCGCCGAGGTGATCGCCCCGCCGATGAAGGCCTGCCGCCAAGCCACGCGGCGGTCGGGCAGGTAGTGGTAGAGGAAGGCGAAGCCCACCGTGTACAGCGCCAGGCTGGTCAGGTAGCCCACCGCCGGCAGCACCGACGGCAGCTGCGCGAAGGCGACCTGCAGCATGGTGGTGGCGGTCATTGACAGGATCAGCAGGAAGCCCAGTGCCAGCACCACGCCGAAGGAGAACACGCGCTTGCGCAGCCAGGCCACGATGCCGTCCAGGCGCTCGCCGCTGGTATTGAAGATCAGGTTGAGCGCGTTCTGCAGCTGGGCAAATACCGCCGTGGCGCCGATGAACAGCAGCAGCGTGCTCCACACCCCGGCCAGCGAGCCCACGTCGGGCTGGTTGTCGGCGTTCTTGAGCACGGTATCGGCCACGGTGGCGGCGCTGCTGCCGGCCACGTCGTTGATCTGCGCAATCAGCGCCTGCTGCGCCGGCGGGTACAGCGAGGCGGTGAGCCACAGCAGCAGGACCAGCAGCGGTGCCATCGACAACAGTGCGTAGAAGGAGACCGAGGCGGCCTGGGTAAGCACGTCGATATCGACGAAGCGTTTGCCCACCGCCATGGGGAAGCTGCGTTGCAGCCGGTCGACGTACTTGTGCAGCCGGGGCGGCACGCCGTGGTGGGTGGGCGTGGGAACGGCGTCGGGCGCGGGGGCAGGTGGCAGTGAAGACATGCGCCCGATTTTTGCAGGCCCGGGTCGAAGGCGGGGTGAAGCGAAGCGGTGTGCGCGGCAGTGCGCATGCACGCGTGCACCGACCAACGGTCGGTGCCTACCGGGATCCGGATGTGGGCATCCGGCCCGGCAGGTAGCGACCGGGGGTCGCTACCTGGTCCGATCAGCCGGCCAGCTGCTGCTTGACCAGCTTGGATACCAGGCCCATGTCGGCCTGGCCGGCGAGCTTGGGCTTCAGGGCGCCCATCAGCTTGCCGATGTCGGCCGGGCTGGCCGCGCCGGTTTCGGCGATGGCGGCCTGGATGGCGGCCACGATCTCGGCCTCGCCCAGCTTGGCCGGCAGGTACTGGTCGATGACCAGGATTTCCTCGCGCTCGATCACGGCGAGGTCTTCCCGGTTGGCCGCTTCGAACTGGCTGACCGAATCCTTGCGCTGCTTGACCATCTTTTCCAGCACGGCCAGCGTGGCGGCGTCGTCCAGCTCGATGCGCTCGTCCACTTCCTTGCGCTTGATGTCGGCCAGCATCAGGCGGATCACGCCCAGGCGGTGCTTCTCGCCGGCCTTCATGGCGGCCTTCATGTCATCGGTGAGCTGCTGTTTCAGGCTCATGGAACACCTCGTATTCGGTCAAAAGGGCGGAAAGGGACGCCAAACGACTGGAACGCAAAAAGCCGGCAACGCTCGCGCGTTCCGGCTTCGGCTCCGCCACGACAGACCAGCGGCCTGTCGCATCGAAGTTGCGTCCGACTCAGTACAGGCGCTGACGCTTGGTAACGTCGCGCGACGACCGGCGCAGCTGACGCTTCACAGCAGCAGCAGCCTTACGCTTGCGCTCCTGGGTCGGCTTTTCATAGAACTCGCGCTTGCGGGTTTCGGCCAGCACGCCGGCCTTTTCGCAGGTGCGCTTGAAGCGACGGAGCGCAAACTCGAAGGGCTCGTTCTCGCGGACTTTAACGCTGGGCATGGAATCTCCGGGACACAGTAGAACCGGGTCACGCCCGGTGAGAGCCGCACATTATAGCGGCGACAAAAGAAGTTGCAACCCACCCCGGCAAACTTCTTGGCCACAGGTGGTGTCAGGTGGGCTGGCGGTAACGCTGCCGGGGCCTCAGCGGTCCATAATACCCGGTATGCGAGTCCTTGGTATTGAATCTTCCTGTGATGAGACCGGCGTGGCGGTGTACGACACCGCCCTGGCCGGCCCGGACGCCCTGCGCGCCCATGCGGTCTACAGCCAGATCGCCCTGCACGCCGAGTACGGCGGGGTGGTGCCTGAACTGGCCAGCCGCGACCACGTGCGCAAGCTGCTGCCGCTGATCCGCCAGACCCTGGCCGAGGCCGGGATGGGCGTGGCCGACATCGACGGGGTGGCCTATACGGCCGGCCCCGGGCTGGTCGGCGCGCTGCTGGTGGGGGCGGGCGTAGCCCGCTCGCTGGCCTGGGCGCTGGAGGTGCCGGCGGTCGGCGTACACCATATGGAAG
>NZ_QAIW01000206.1:0-2334 GCF_003061285.1 Stenotrophomonas sp. HMWF003
GGCACCGGGCGGGCCTCAGGCGGCCTGCTCGCAGCCGCCACCGCACGGCCCGGTGTCCTGGGTGATGTCGGCATGGACCGTGCCGGGATGGTCGTGGTCGGCCGCATCCACCTCGACCGCCATCGGGCGCAGGCCCAGCCGCGCGAACAGGGCCAGGTCGCGTTCGGTGTCCGGGTTGCCGGTGGTCAGCAGCTTTTCCCCGTAGAAGATCGAGTTGGCCCCGGCCAGGAAGCACAGGGCCTGCAGCTCGTCGCTCATCGCCTCGCGACCGGCCGACAGCCGCACCATCGCGCGGGGCATGGCGATGCGGGCCACCGCGATCATCCGCACGAACTCGAACGGGTCCAGTTCCGCGGTGCCGTGCAGGGGCGTGCCGGCGACCTGCACCAGCCGGTTGATCGGCACCGAATCGGGGTGGGCCGGCAGGTTGGCCAGCGCCAGCAGCAGCCCGGCGCGGTGCTCGCGGGTTTCGCCCATGCCCACGATGCCGCCGCAGCAGGTCTTCAACCCGGCGTCGCGCACGTGGCCGAGCGTGTCCAGGCGGTCCTGGTACTGGCGGGTGTGGATGATCGAATCGTAATAGTCCGGTGCGGTGTCCAGGTTGTGGTTGTAGTAGTCCAACCCGGCCTCGCGCAGCGCCACGGCCTGGTCGCCACTGAGCATGCCCAGCGTGGCGCAGGTTTCCAGGCCCAGCGCTTTCACCTCACGGATCATCGCCGCCACCTTGGGGATGTCGCGTTCCTTGGGCGAACGCCAGGCCGCACCCATGCAGAACCGCGATGCGCCGGCCGCCTTGGCCTGCCGCGCCTTGGCCACCACGTCCTCGGTGGCCATCAGCTTCTGCGCGTCCACCCCGGTGCTGTAGCGCTGGGCCTGCGGGCAATACGCGCAGTCTTCGGGGCAGCCGCCGGTCTTGACCGACAGCAGCGTGGACACCTGCACCTGCGCCGGATCGAAGTGCTCGCGGTGCACGCTGGCGGCGCGGTGCAGCAGCACAGGCAACGGCAGCGCGAACAGGGCCAGCAGCTCCTCGCTGCGCCAGTCGTGGCGGATGTCGCTTGGCATGGAACAGCCCTCGGCGTGCAGGAACGGGGGCGGAAGTGTGGTCGCCGACCCAAGCTGCTGTCAACCAAATGTAGTTGGTCAAGGTTTACAGCCGGGTAGTGCCGGCCGCTGGCCGGCAACCCAGCCAACCCAAACCCTCTACAGTCTCCGCCCACGCACCCCCAAGGAGGCCGCATGACCCTGCCCCGTTTCACCTACCACCCCGACCCGATCGCCACCGGCAGCGTCGTCGCCTCCGCCACGGTCTGCGTCAGCTGCCATCAGGCGCGCGGCTACGTCTACACCGGCCCGGTGTATGCCGAAGAGGCGTACGACGCGGAGATCTGCCCGTGGTGCATCGCCGACGGTTCGGCCAGCGAGCGGCTCGATGCCAGCTTCACCGATCACGAAGGCATTGGCGGCGGCGGTGAGTGGGACGAAGTGCCGGAGGCGGTGGTCGAGGAAGTGGCACGGCGCACCCCGGGCTTCAGCGCCTGGCAGCAGGAAAAGTGGTGGACCCACTGCGGGGACGCGGGCCAGTTCATCGGCCGTGCCGGCCAGGCGGAACTACAGGCATTGGGTGCAGGTGCGATCGCCGCGATCCAGGACAGCACCGGGCTGGACGACGGCCCGCAGTGGGACCATTTCTTCGGCGCGCTGCGCAAGGACGGCTCACCCACCGCCTACATGTTCCGCTGCACGCAGTGTGGCGAACTGGGTGGCTACCAGGACTGCGATTGATCCGCGGGTGCGTCCGGTAGAAGGCTGACCGCACGCACCGGCACGCACCGACAGACACGCCTGGGGGCTGGCCGCCACGCTGGGGGCCTGCCTCTTCAAACGGTGATCGCGTGCTTTCCCGGGTGTCTGCTGCACTGACCTGGCTGGGCCAGCAGGCCCTGCCCCTGCGCTGCCTGGTCTGCGATGAACCTGGCAGCGCCGGGTTGGACCTGTGCGTGGCCTGCCACGCCGCCCTGCCGTGGAACGACCACGCCTGCCCGCTGTGCGCGCTGCCGCTGCCGGAGGGCACGCCTGCACTGCGCTGTGGCGTCTGCCTGCATGATCCGCCGCGGCACGCTGCCGCCGCTGCGGTGTTCCTGTACGCCGCGCCAGTGGACCAGCTGCTGCGGCGTTTCAAGTTCCACCACGACCTGGCTGCCGGGCGTCTGCTGTCGCAGTTGATGCTGCAGCGGGTGCCCCGTTTCGTCGACGGCCCGCTGGCCCCGATACCGCTGCACCGCCAGCGGCTGCGCACGCGCGGCTACGACCAGGGGTTGGAACTGACCCGGC